>JAFUUW010000028.1 GCA_017471265.1 Alphaproteobacteria bacterium | reverse complement strand
CTTTTGTCGCAGCATCTGCATTCGCGTATCCGATTATGTCAGCGCCTTTGTAGAAAACGACACGTATGTCATTTTCGCTAGCACATCCGAAGGTGCCCCTTTCATAATCGATTTCGGCATAATGCGAAACAAGTCGCATGCAATATCCGCAAAATCCGGCAAGTTTCAAAATCTTCGAGATAAATTCATTTTTCTCTAATGTGTACCTCTTCAACGAACGCTTATCAACCTCCACCTCGAGAAGGTGCTTTATTTTTGACTTGAGCTCAGAATACTCTCTGCGAAATTCTTCATGAGTATTCATAAAATCTCGAAATGCAAGAAACCCGTCAAGTTCCGGGTTACCCGGAAGCATAACATGAAGGTTCACTTTCAGGCTGGCTGTGCGCTTTGCAAAGAAAAATCGGAAAGGAATGTTAAACCATCCACGAAATTCATAATCGTGTTTTTCTAACAGCATAGATTGCTCAAGATTGCGAATAACCAAGGCTATATCTAGATATGGCTTTGATGCAATACCGTCAATTGCAGTCGAGCCTATGTGGTGTGCCTCAACAAAACCGTCATGAAATAGACGCTGGAAGAGCTCGACCTCAGCAAGGTATGCCGTGTGCCAATCGAAGGAGGAAGAATGAACCAGCTTCTCATCCATTTTTGTGGCTCAGCAATGACGGTATGTACGCTCTTCGCCTCCAAAATATAGGAAAGCCAACAGCAAGTAAAATCCCCAAGACGAGCAAAGAGGAAAGCATATCCTGGGAAAGCGCAAATATGCAAAAGACTACGGCGAATTGAGCCAAGATGGACGCTTTGATACGCGACCAGCGGCTACTATGCCACTTGTGTAAAAGCTTCACATATGATATGCAGCAGGCAAGGTACACGAAGAGGAATATGCTAACGAGCAGATCTATCAACTTTCCAAGACCGCCGGTATTGAATTGTTCCAGGGCTAGAAATGGGATAGAGCCGATAGCTGCAATGAGAATAGCTGCAACAGGCGCTCCCGAAGAATTGGTTTTGCCGAAGATTTTTGGGAAAAGCCCTTCTTCGCAGGCGCCATATGCTATTTGTCCGCTCGTCAATGTCCACGCGTTGAGCGTTCCAACACATACGATGATAGCCATAACAGAAATGGCTACGTTGCTGTAGTGAGAAAAAATATGCTCGAGGGCAGCGGCATATGGAGCATTTGTTGCCGCAAGTTTATCAAACCCCACAACACCCGTAATTGACACGGTATTCAGGAGGTACACGAGGGCAACACAAGTGGTACCCAAGATTATTGCACGTGGGATATTCTTCTCTGGACGCCTGACACATCCAGCTGGAGTTGTCGCGCACTCAACGCCTATAAAACCCCAAAATGTCAAAAGTGCCGTTTGCGATACCGTAGTCAAAACAGCACCTCCATCCGAGACATCCTCTATAGATACCTGAAAATGCGATGGATCGAAAAAGCAGAAAAAGACAAACGGCAGAACGATGAGAGGAAGTACCTTCAATACCGTCAGGAAGGTCTCGATTTTGCCGGAAAACTTTACGCCTTGTAAATTTGTCCAAACGACAAAAAGAAGCACCAGGCACTCGACAGCGAAAAGATATTCACCAGATAGCGTGCCGGTTATTACGGAAAGGTAGTAGATTATCGTAACGAGCAGTATGGAATTGCTTGCCCACGAGACTACCCAATAGAGCCAAGCCGTAAAAAAGGCGGCAACACGTCCAAACGCAGCAGAGACGTATACGTGAGGCCCTCCGCTTTTAGGAAGGTGAGAGGAGAGATCAGAGAAAACCAAGGCGAGAGATATCGCCCCTGCAACTGAAACAACCCAACCTAGGAGCCCTATTGTTTTGAATGGAGCGAGTTGAGACGGAAGAACGAAAGCGCCAGAGCCAAGTTGACTCCCTATGACAATGGAGACGAGGGATAGAAATCCCAGCGTTTTTCCGACGGTCGCCATAAGAACTATTCCTTAGGATGGTTGTAAACTCTCAATGCCCTATTTTCTTTTGTGAAGAGAGACTTCGCAACCCTTTTGACATCATCCAGGGATATGTTCTGGATAATTGAGCGGAGCTTCTTAACATCCTGCAGATTGTAGCCATTGATAATATACGGCAAAACGAACATACCTGCGCTCTGCGGGTTATCCTCGAGAATGTCAATCTGCTCAAGCATTTTCGTTTTTTCTTTTTCAAAGAGTTCCTTTGTAAGGAGAGTATCAGCGAATGGATAGATGATTATTTTGCTTGCAATATAATCAATATCATCGCCTGTGGAGCCTTTATTGCAAACGAAGGACAGAATGACATGCCCTTTGTCAAAAGCTCGGACATCAACAGATGCTCCCACCGAAAGAGCCATATGACGACGGTCGATGAGGTAGTGTCCCAAGACAGAGCAGTCGCCATCTCCAAGGATGCTGGCAGCGATTTCCAGTGTGGCGAGCTTCTTGACGTTGTCGAACATAGAGCGATCGACGCGGAAAACCAAATCTAGCTTGCGTATGGATATGTTTTTATCGGAATGGTCGATGGAGAAGCAAAGACCAGTGTTTGCAGGATCGATAACTCGTGAACGTTTTACAGGAGTGCCGGACTTTATCGAGCCGAAATGCTTTTGGACAAGCTTGAGAGCCTCGTCCATAGTGATGTCTCCAACCAGAATGACGAAAGCATTGTTTGGTCGATAGAATTTACGATAGTGCTCACGGATTTTCTCCGCAGTGCAAGACTTTATTTGGTCGACATATCCGATCACAGGATACGAATAACTCGAGAAGAGGTAGAGGCACTTGGAGGATGCTTCGTCAACGAAGTTGGTCAGAGGATCAGACTCCGTGCGCATCTTGCGTTCTTCGGTTATCACCTCAAGCTCACTCTTAAGAGTTTTTTCATCGAGGAGCAAATTTTGCATACGCTCAGCTTCGATCTTTAATGCCGTATCCAAGAACGGTTTGTTGGATAGGTGATAATATAGCGTCATATCATAGCTTGTGAAAGCGTTCGAGTATATGTCGCCGACAAATACGATCTTCTGCAAGTCGGCGCCGGACAGGTTTTTTGTTCCCTGAAACATCATATGTTCGAGTACGTGAGATATCCCGAAAACATCGCGTGGATCATCCGCAGACCCAACGAAATACCCAACACCGCTGCAGACTACCCCCTTTGAGCCGGTGTTGTAAACAACAACACGTAACCCATTTTCGATAGTACGTTCTTCGATATTGAGATGAGGTAATTCTGTTTCGTTCTCAGCACAGAAGGCAATAAGAGAACCGAACAAAAAGGCAAAAAAAGCTTTGGCAAACATTCTCATTTTGTCCTCCCATTCTCAGCGTTGATATTTTTCTTTGTCGGAGTACCGCAGGCTACAAGTACCATCCTCTCGGGCGAAAAAAGCTTTCGAACAATAGAATTGACGTCGGATACCGATACCTTGTCGAAATTTGAGAGATACGAATTAACAGCACCTATGTCAACGCCACGGCGGCGCAACAGCGATACAAAGTTGAGTATGTTTGATCCGGAGGTAAACGAAAATTTCGAGAATGTGCGAATTTTGGCAAGGCGCAACCCCTCTTCTGATACGCCATCAGAGCAGAGCTTTTTGCATTCGGTTTTTATTGCATCAATGACCTTTTCGGCATTTTCCGGGCGTGTTCCAGCTATTCCCGCAACACAGGAGAAAAGATCATTATCGAAATCGGTCTGCGTTGAAATGTGGTATGCCAAACCAAGCTTGCCACGAACCTGAAAAAACAGACGAGAAACAAACGAGATACCGCCCAGAACATCACTCGCAAGCGATGCAGAAAAAACATCCGTGGAAGAGCCTAGAACTCCAGGAAATGCAAAGCAGATGGAAGATTGTGGATTGTCCAGCTCAACGAATTTTATCGCAGCAGGAGGAAATACGGATTGTTTCGCATCGGCAATAGGCAGTGTTTTCTTCTGTGCCACAGCCTTTTTTATCTGCCCTAATGCTTGCGTTATCTCCGTGTTATCCAGCGACGAAACAAAGGTTACCCGCAGGTGATCTTTTGAGAAGATACTGCCATACGCAGACAGCAAATCTGAGCGGGCATACTTTGGAAGCGCGGACAAGAGCCCCTTGGATGATTGGTGATACGGATGATCCGAGGCATATAAAAGGTTGTTCAAGCTTTCCTGCGCGACAGCTTCAGGGTAAGACAAGCTTTGCTGTGTAGCCAAAATCATTTCCTGTCGCGCAGAGTCAATCTTGTGATCCGGCATATGGGCGGAAGACAACATATCACACAAAACACCAACGGCAGAATGGAAATGCTTTTTCAGGCAAGAGACATCCACAACGATGTTGTCGCGGGACGCTGAGAAAGAGATGCCAACAGAGCGATCAGACAGGAAGCGTTTCAACTCCACACCATCTCGAGTGCCCGCACCTTCGGGCAAGACAGCAAGTATCAAATCAAGTAGTCCCGGTTTTTGAAAGAAAGAACGCTGCCCTTCACCGAGAAAAACGAGACGGGCATAAACCATATTGGAATTTGTCTTAACGCACCACACTTTTTCCGGAAGCCCCTCATCAACCGCCATTATATCCAGTGGAGCCTGCGTCATTTCCACATCGTCAAGTGTGAAGGTTGGAGTAGAGTGCTTGTGCCAATAGAACGCAGTCGCAGCGCAACAAATGGCTATGGCGAAGTAGATAACTTTACGCATTCGAGATCTCCTTCTTCATCAAAATGGCAGCTTTAGGAAACAAAGAGAAAAAGTTCCGAGTAGTCATTTCATCAACCGCTTTAAGTGAGACATTGCGCAGTGCTGCTACATGTTCGGCAACCACAGAAACGTAAGCTGGTTCGTTGACCTTACCACGATACGGCACAGGAGCTAAGTCGGGGCAATCCGTCTCGACGAGGAAGCGATCGTCAGGAACGTACTTCACGACCTCCGATAAAGCGCCGGCGTTCTTGAAGGTGATTATTCCAGAGAATGAAATGAAGAAGCCGGCATCAAGAATTCGCTTTGCGTTTTCAAGCGTATCAGTATAACAATGAAAAACGGCGTGTTTTATGGCGTACTCCCGCAAAAGCCCCAGGATATCGTCGCAACATTCACGTGCGTGCAAAATGCAGGGCAAGCCGGATTTCTGAGCAACCGATAGCATATCCTGCAAGCAGCGCAACTGCTCAGTTTTCGGCATAAGATCGACATAGTGGTACTCCAACCCAACTTCACCGACAGCTACGACTTTCTCATTCGTGCACAACGATATCAATTCATCCACGTCATACGGCTCCATCGCGTGTAGGGGGTGTACGCCGACGGAGCAAACTATGTTGTCGTACTTCTCTGCGATTGCGACATTCTTCGAGACACTGTCCCAATTGGAGCTGACCGTCAGAAAATTCCGTACACCGACGAGACGCGCCGCCTCCAGTTTCTCGTCCAAAACGGGAAACAACTCATCCGAACAAAGATGCGCATGCGAATCGATCATATCCGAGCCTTCAGCAACAACCACCAGCTCAGTCTACCAATCCACAGCAGAATTTGCTACGGGAAGTAATAGTCAACGGGATTTAACCTAAACGCAGAAGCAACAAACATTTTGTTGACCTCCACCATCCACACTTCGATGATGTTACATTGATGATAATTGTTTTTGACCGTCATTGTATCTTCTATTAGTCGCTTTCGAACTTTTATATTTTTATCGATTGCATTATCCATTATTTTTTTGTTACTTTATACGCATCAGATCATCATCTGTATCTTTCTGTCGGTGCAAATTCAAAAATACAAAACAGAAACCTGAATTCAAAAGAAGTCACTTGATTTCAGTAAGAACTTCAGTCTTTATTTTCCCCATAAAATCATATATTTTCGTTCGAATTGATGATAACGTGTAATCAAAATTTGTTTCTGTTTTACCTGTATTATATTTAATATTTTTATCCGCAAATTCAGATCCTGTACTTCGTTTTATAACATCTACAGGCTCAAAAAAATTGACATATTTCCCTTGATATATGAACCTAGGGGGTCTATTTTTAGCCTTTCTATAAGCATTTTCCGTTATCCCATTCAAATCCGGTCCACAGACGGTTCTTCTTTCTTCAAAAGATGCCCAAAGTGCTCTACGCGGCCATTTACCTGTTAAAGGGAAAAATTTTTTTCCATAAGGTCTGGAATCTGTAGCTTTTTCTGCCTCTAACTCAGGAAACAGCTTTCTCTCTTCCGTCGATATATGGCAATATCCCATGCTGGTTGCTTCGCTGTACGCGATACGCATAAAATAATCAAGATCTCTAACTTTGCCTACTTGCGGTCTGGACGAATTTGTCGCAATTTTATGTTTTTCTTCAACGAAATGTTTTAAGTGTATTAATTCATGAACAATCACTTCATCAGGAGCGGAATTCTCAGTGGTTTCTACTAGCCTAACTTTACAAGTTGTTCCAGATATTTCAAATACTTGTTCACTCACCCCCTCCGTAGGACAAGATTTTAAATCGTTGGGGTTGATAAAAATTCTCAGGTTTTTTCCATCGTTGCAGTCAAACTCTGTACGAGTATCGCTTTTTTCAAATTTCAACTTAACATCTGGCATCTGCAGGAAATATTCGTTTATCTGCTTAATCAATAATTTCCCAACGTCGTAAAGCATAATCGTATTGCAAATGTCTCCTAATTCAACTACATTTGAAGATTTCATCGCATCCTCGACGGAAACACTTGAATCAGCATTAAAAACTACCGCAAACTCACATAATAAAATATTAAACCAAACCATTTTTGACATATTTACCCCTCCAGATATTTCGAATATAAAAAGAACCTTTCCCATCCTCTGGCAAGGTTCAGTTCAGCACATATTTTCGCCCAGATAGCGCAATTTTTTCCGTAGGAGGATCGCTCTGTTGATGGCAAAGACTCATACCATAGCAAAACTTGGTTCGCCATTTCATCCTCTCCGCTCTGTCGTTTCTCAAGGAGCTCCTCCAGCAGATCACAATCTGCGACAGTTGTTATGATCGTCTCTAATTCTTGAAACTGCTTCACCAAAGCATCGGATCCCCAGAACGCCTTTGTGCCCAGCTCAATTGCTCTAAATCTTCCCGTTGATATCTCAGTACAAACCGCCTCCTCAATGAAGTGTTTTATCTCATCCACGCTATATACCTTATCTGTCAATCCAATTGTCGCATCTTTTGAAATTACAGCGTCAATTTTATTTTGATGTTTGATGACTTCATTTTGAGTTTCATAATTTACATTCCAGAGTGGATAGTTACAACCTGGTTGTGTCGTAGCTACACAACTCCCGATAAAAAATATTCCCAATGTCAACTTACAAGCTGTTCCGGACAT
>JAFUUW010000027.1 GCA_017471265.1 Alphaproteobacteria bacterium | reverse complement strand
TTTTTTTCCAAAAGGGACGAGAAAAAGGATCTGATTTGCCGAGCGGCAGTCAAGCCTGAAGGACGAAGTCCGAAAAGCAAGCCGAATAGGCGCAGCGTGGCTTGACGGCTTAGCGGATGGGCAAATCAGTACAATGCGTCCCGCCTTTTTGGAAAAATAACAATACTGGATAACTGCAGACAAAGACATCACAAAACTCCTGAGACTCCGTTCGAACCGCACTCACAACTAGCTGCCATCGGAAAGTTACCCAAAAGATAATGAGGTGATCAAAACCACCCTTGCCATACAAGAAACTTTTCAGATGAGACACACATATTGCCACTTTCTTCCATTACTACAACGATCTAAAACAGACCGCCAGCTAAAAGCTGGGAAACTGTGGTACCACTCGGAAAACAAATTAAAGGGGAAAGGAGCAAACCCTTAAAATTTAGACATTTTACTTATATGTTCTCTGTCTTTCTTGTGTATGCTACGATATCTTTTAATGTTTATTTATCCAAATATAGATACTGTTCCGGTATTCTTATGGTCTTCCCTTTTTATACAAAATACAGACTTTAATACAGCAAAATGCGGAATAGCGAAACAAGTACATGTATTCAGGATCGAGTATCACACTTTCGTTGGTTATCTCTGCATAATTAGTGAGGTACTACTCTTATCTCTTATTATGCGTTGGTTCAACACTTCTGCGTTCTCTTACACTTTACACAATACTATGTGGTGGTTCGTTTCGCGTGCGTTATGCAGATTTCCCTCGCATACCATACACCACATCGTTAAGTGTTCACCCTAAGTCAAACCCACCTCGTATTACTCCTAACTCCCCCTCTCCAGTGCGGACAAGACTGGGGCTAGATCGTCCCTGACGTCTACGGAAAGTGCCATACCGGTCGTCGGGACAGCCCAAACATTCATTCCTGCTTGAATGGCACGCAGTTGTTCCAGCTTTTCGACTTTCTCCAAAAACGACTGTTGCAAGTGTACAAACCTTTCAAGAGCGGCACGACGGTATATATAAATCCCGATATGCGAATAGAAGTATGGCGCATTTGCAGGTATCGGACTTCGAGAAAAATACGCAGCACGCCCAGGGCGCTCCACATCCATACCGTCAAATACAACCTTGACCAAATTTTTGTTGGCTATTTCGTCCAGCTCTTTATGCAAAACAACCGGCGTTGCTATGTCCACATTTGCATTAGTCTTCAGTACAGTCAGTAGTTCCGGCAAAATACGACTATCAAAAACCGGGGTATCTCCCTGCAAGTTTATGACGAATTGCGGATTTTTCCCGGATGCCTCCAAAGTCTTCAATGCGGCGTAAATCCGATCCGTCCCTGAAGGCAATTCCGGATCCGTAACTATCGCCGTGCCGCCATAACTTTCGACTACCTGCTTAACTTCTTCACAGCAACAAGCGACGTAACAATCGCATAGGTCGAGCTCACGCGCCCTATCCAAAACGCGAATTATCAACGGCTTCCCATTTATGGGCTCAAGAACCTTTCGAGGAAATCTCGTTGAACCGAGGCGTGCCGGAATAAAAATCGCAGCTGAATTATCCTGCATAGTGTGAAAAACTGAAGTTAGCAAATGCACAGCTGGATTGTACGAAAATTTTGATGAAGAAGGAAATGCGTCTTTTGCAAAGGATACCGGGGTTTTCTCTGCTTGAAGTTTCAATTTCCCTGATCATAATCGGGATAATCTCAAGCATTAGCATAAGTCAACTGAAAGTCATTAACCGCCTGTATGCATCCCAGAAAACCCAATCGAATATAGACTTCGTCGTCAGAGCTCTTGCCGCCTATTGCATAGCACACGAAGGCAAGCTCCCCTACCCTTCCCCATTCAAGAATGACATTGGAATGCAGAGCTATGCGATGTCCAATTCATTCGGCCTGGTTCCATTCAAGACGCTCGGGATTATGGATCGGTTCGCGAAAAATGGAAGCGGACGCTGGCTGCTTTATAAGACAAATCCGTACTTTGGGAAAACTCCGCGTTCAATTGAGCAAAAGACTATGGGGATATCCGATTTTGCAAGCGAAATTCCGGGAGACAAAGTTGCGTTCATAATAAAATCCACGAACCGAAAAGGCACAGATGAAACGGTAATCTGGTACAGCGAAAGCGTATTCATCTCGAATTTTACCGCCGGACGTATACAACCGCAAAAACCAAAAAACGCTACACCCTCCCCCGTCCACGAAAAAGATAAAGAAATAATCACGAATGAGGAGGTGTTTTGAGACTATCCAAGCATTTACAGTTCATCAAAAAATTTTTCGCACAAAATACCCTCTTAGGTACTGGGATATCAGCGTATTTTTCGCAGCCATAATAGATAAACGACTACGCTGTATGTATAGTCATAACGCCGAGAGATGTTATATCGTCTCTCGGGTACGTGTCCGAAATCGAGTAAATGTGCCCTTGTGATTGGAAGTGGTGAAGCTAAGCCTTCAATGTAGAACAAGAAAATCCAAACTGCATCACTCACCATTTGTTTGAACTCTGATTACATACTGTCATCAAAACGGTTTGGATAAAATGTGTGAAGAAATACAAAAAGAAATATTTAAATAAAGTACTATTTTTTTTGATATATTATATAATGTGCCTCTATATTTTTGGATTTTAAAAGTTTTTTTCAACAAAGTGCTTCGTCTTGTACAAATTTTTTGTTGTAATTTCTTGACACTTTTACACTATCCTGTAATAAAATTATTTCTATGCAAATTATAATTTTATTTGCGCATTATTAGATGTGTGTATTTTTTTGGAGATGTACTCTTCGTATATTTACTTCCAGAACGTGGAAAGGGTGAAAACCCTCGCCTTCAGACGAATACTTTAGTATGATGTGAAGTATGATATACAGAAGAAGTTTACATAGTGTATACGATATAGAATACCACGTAGTATTCTATGCAAAATATAGGCGTAGGGCGATATACGGTAATATTGCAGAGATGCATGTAGAAGCGATAACGGAGGTATGCTTTGCCAATTACGTAGCCATAAATGAAAACATGAGTCTCGCTCAGATCACCTGCTAACCTCGGCACTTTATCGCATCTCATCGTATCAAAAGTCGTATAGTATACAAAAAAGGAAAAAGTAGCAGGAAACTGTGAGGTGAGTTTCAGGAATTAAGGAACCGGTACTGGGGCAAAACTTGTGGGCAAGGGGATATTTTGTCGCAACGCCCAGACAGATAGGGGGCAGCGAGGGTACAAAACTATGTAGAGGGGCAAGAGGCACATCATAAGCACGGTAATTTTAATGTCTCTGGGTTCTAAGAGTTCACTTTTTAATCCACTTTCCAGGTGTGATTTAAAACTACCGGCTTCCAGCCGGTAGGTTGTCTATTTTCCAAATTCTATTGCCCTCCGTTCAGATTTTGTGTCAATAGGGCGAACCGCAACGTTCATCGAAGTAGCGTGTGTTACTTTTGGAAATCTTTCGGATTTTCTCGAAATTTGCATAAATTTTCTCCTCGATACATCATAATAATTATTGTCATCGACATCCATAAGCGTCATATCAAATTCTTCTGGCAATTCATTTCTGTATTCACCAAATCCCTCGTACGTATCTTGTGGATACCGGGCATCCGGATGTTGATATCTGATATGTGGAGGAAACGTGGAATTTATACGTCGTGCAACTCTTCGTTCTATATTGTGTCCCCGTGATGCACTTTTCTGCTCAGCAGAAATATCTGCACGATTCCCGTATGCTTCTCTCGGATAACTGGCAGCGTGCTGCTTGCCGTAATACAAATTTTCGTCTTGTGGCAACACGTTGTTTTTCCGAGGATCGTCATACCCCGCTGATTGACGTGATTTTTGCGGAGAAAGCCCTTGTTTACCGTCAGATTTTTCATATGCGGGTAACGTTCTTCGAGTGTGTCCCGTAGTGTCATTTTCATGATATGCATCTTGTGTGGAACTTGCATCGTTTATCTGTGCATTTGATCCATAATGCTGCGCATATCCCATTCCTGACGATTTTACCGGATTGCCGCCTGAAGTATGTATGCCATCAGGACGCATAATTCCGTCGCCGTTTATTGTCCGGTGAATAGGCGGCTGCTTCCTCCGAGAATTCGCTTCGTAGTTTTCTCCATACGGTGAAGTTCCCCTTTGGGCGTTATAATTCACACCTGACGTATTAGAAATCCCGGAAGCACCGTTTTTTGAATATTCAATAGGCTGCTCTTTTTGATATCCGGATCTAGTTGGTGTAGCAATCTGATTTTGTATTGAACGAGAAGGCGGAACGTCAGATGCACTAGCATTATTTTGATTTACAGCCCCCTCACCTCCAGCCCAAGTATTGCCTGTATACTGCTGTGCTACGCCTCCATCATCGAAACTGTTTTGGTGAGATACGTCATACGCCCTTTCGCGATCTTTCGATCGGTAGTCATTCCCGTTTGGTAAGAATTGTGATGCTTGCTCAGAGCTACGTGCATTTTCCGACTGGACGGCTTTAGCTTGTGCGCCGTTTGTCATTCCATTCAAGTCATAAAAATTCGCTTGAGGAAAAGCCACCCCAGGTTCACCCGTTCTCTCCGTCTTTTTCGTTTCAGTTTGCGAGTTTGCGGATATTCCGGAAATGCCATTATTTTTTACACCGGTTTCTCTCTGCGGCAAATTCACATCGTTACGACGTTGTCTATCGCCATAGCTTTCCATTGAGCCATGATTTACATCTCCACCTTTTTGTGCTTCGGACACTGATTGATTGCCCCACTCACTCCGCCACCCATCCTGCGCGAAAGCTCCTTGCCCGGATTGAGGCGTTTTCCTACCTTCTTGTTCTATTGGTGTACCAGGTGTTTGCGGAATTGGCGTCTCGGAAGCATGAGATATGGCTGTATCCAATGATGTAACGTCCCCACCAGAATTCCTGACATCCGAATTTTGGTGAATTGGCGATGGGATGCTACTCGAATATATTTCCTCACCTTCCTTTGCGTATTGCCCTTGCTCACTTGACTCGGCATTCCCAGGCGTCCCCTGATACTCAGCCTTTCCAGTCAGTATATCCTGTAGGCTTCCCCCGATAGGTTGCTCACTTGGCTTGGTATTCCCAGGTGCCCCCTGGTACTCAGCCTTTCCAGTCAGTATATCTTGCAGGTTCCCTTCGATAGGCTGCTCACCTGTCTTGGCATCCCCAGGTGTCCCCTGGTAGTCACCCTTCCCAGTCAGTATATCCTGTAGGCTCCCCCCGATAGGTTGCTCACCTGGCTTGGCATTCCCAGGCGTCCCCTGATACTCAGCCTTTCCAGTCAGTATATCCTGCAGGTTCCCTTCGTTAGGTTGCTCACCCGACTTGGCATTCCCAGGTGTCCCCTGGTACTCAGCCTTCCCAGTCAGTATATCCTGCAGGCTCCCCCCGATAGGCTGCTCACCTGACTTGGCATTCCCAGGTGTCCCTTGATACTCAGCCTTCCCAGTCAGTATATCCTGCAGGTTCCCTTCGATAGGCTGAGCGCCCATCTGAGTTCCTTCAGTTGCTGGTACTTTTGGTTTCACGACTTTCCGTGGAGAGCCGACAAAAACAAGCTTTAAATATTTTTCGATATCTTGAAATGTTGCATTCTTTTGCGCCATATCATATATGGAGTCAATCAGCTCTGTATCAACGGCATTTACCTTCCCAGATAACACGCTTTCTGCAGAAATTTTGTTTCCGAGACGCGCTTGCTGAAATACATGCGCAAGAAGCGTCCGCTGCTTAAATCCTGCATTCAATCCATAGAATGTTGCCTGCTGAAATTTGTTGTCTTTATCCACCCGAGTGGCTACTTTTTCCTTCAATTCATCCAGCTTTTCCTGAATTTCCTGGTCGCTCTTACCTTCACGTATATCGGCTTCTATCCTGCTAAACTCAGCTTTTTCCTCCTCGTTCATTCCCTTTGTCAGCTCGTGGTTTGCTTTGCCATATGCTACTTTTTCCTTCACCGAATCAGCGCTTAATATATTCGAAAGGAGCCCGATCCCCCCAGAAATCGCACCACTTAATAGATTAGAACCGACGCCTGCGACCTGCGAGCCGCCTCCTCTTTCTAGCTTATCCAATCGAGCAGTATTCTTCGCGGCCTCCAAATTTTGCTCTTCAATTTTCTGCTTCATATCATCGATGGATTTCTCGATGCTCTCCAATTTTTCCTTTACTTTTGCATTTTCTGGATCCGCTGCCATATCAGATTTCAGCTGCTTCGTAGCCTCCGCCAGTTGATTTTTGGTATCCTCCTTCGCTTCAGCTTGCTTGCTCTCTAGCAGCGCAACCACATCAGACTTTAGTTGCTCTATTGCCTCGGATCGCTGTTTTTCTTGCTCCTCAGCCTCGGCTTGTTTGTTATCAAGAAACTCCACCATTTCGGCTTTCAGTTCGTCAACGGTCTTTTTTAGTTGTTTTGTTTCTTCGTTTTCACCTTGACTCTTCGCATTCTCCTCTATTTTGTCAATTTTCTTATCAATAGAATCAAGCTGTTCATCTATTCTTTGGCTTTCTTCATCCATGCGCGTTTTGAGCTTGTCAATATCTTTATTCGTATTCTCAATATCTTGCTTCAGTCCAGCCGCAAGTTCAGACGTCTCTTTGCCCGCATCCTTCGCACTCGCCAGGCTCTTTTTCAACGCCTCAACGGAGTCCCTAACCTCCCTTATTACGGGATCTTCCCCTGAGTAAATCGCACCACATTCCCCACACCCTAATACCGCGATGCAAGAACAAGCTAGAACGTGCCTAGAAAAGCCCATGTTCCCCTCCCCAGAAGAAACCACTCAGAGCCAAAACCCCTCTGCTGTTCTCAGTCTAACATCAAAATTTTTCAAATTGCAACAATTTTTTTGCCACCCCACAGCAATTCTCCAGAAACAACCTAATTTTGAGGAAAACGACAGGTATTTTTGTTGAATGCTGCTCCTAATATATTGTGCAAAAAATTTATATGGGGTTGACATGAGACTTTTATTGTGAGAGTCTGAAGATGTGAGGAGAATGAAATTTGGGACTGTTATGAAGACTTTGTTGAAAGCAGTTGCGCTGGTGGGGCTTTTTGCGACGGTTGTCTGCTCATCGTTTGCCTCAAGCCTCCTTGATGAAAGGGATGCCTTGTGTGTGAAAACTCCGGATAAGCTAGTCGAATTTTCGAAGATTGATCTGGTTGCCGTGAATAAAAATTTTGAACACCTCGCATCCCTTAAGGGCGTTGACATAGAAGCCTTGCGTGGAGACTATTTTGTGCCACGTGAATTTTGGCAACAACCAAGAGGAGACGTATTTGCAGCGCTTTATCCCACATTGATGAAGCATAATATACCGCACATACTTTCTTGCAAGCACAGATCTGGTTGCATTGTTAGCTCGAAAAATCGACCCATTTTGAGACCGTTGCCCATTGGTGTTGAAGTAGATTTCGAAAAAAGCGTGCTTGAGCGGATAAACGCCTTTCTAGAAAAGAAGAAACAGCCTCTTATTGGTAGTGAGGAGTTCCTTGCATCGCTGTTGTTCGGACGAAAAAAAGGCGACATCACAAATGACGGATCCAGAGTTCCGGCAACGCCGCTCTTGACATATTTCGAAGCGCATTATCGCTTCAAAGTTGACGGATTTTGCGGAAGTGTCGAAGCAGAATTGTTGACAGAACCGTAAGAAATGGATACCTGGGGGGAATGAAGAAATCTTATAGTAAAATATATTTAATAAATTTTATGCGTATACTTGACTTTGCTTTTTGCAAATGATAGTCTGATAGAAGGAGGATATGTAGGATTAACAAAATGAAAATTTTGAAGAATAGGATTTTGGTTTTCCTGCTTGTATTGCTTGGCAGCAACGCACTGGCTGCCGAAAAAGTTTTACTTGAGACCGCACATTTCCAAATATGTGAAACGAAGCCTGGAGAGAAGGTGGTGGTGAAATATGGGCACGAATTCACCTCTCCAGAGTTTGAATGTTTGAGCACTCTTGGTGAACCAGTTCGTGCTCGAGAAATAGGCGATGACAAGTTGATTACGTCGTGTGTTACCGGGCACGGAAGCGGATTTCACCAAGAAAAGTTGTTTTTAGCCCAGGTGATAGGAGTATCTGACGAGAAAATGCCTGCAGGCAAATCTTTCAAAATTCTTTCATTTTCCAATGAAAAATTTTTTGCCCAAGCCAGAGATAAGACAAAATTTGAAATGGATGCTGACAAGGTTAAAGTCTTTATCGATGGGAAGAAATTGGCTGAATTCACATTGCCAGAAAATAACGATAGAAACGCTTTTGAAAAAAATATTCAATATACAATAGATTATTGTGATGAAAATTTTTCATTTGATTTACGAAACACCCCGAAAATCAAAATGACTATAGCCTCGAAACAAGCAAATACTGCCTATCCCGAATTCATCGGCGACATTTCGTTCAACATAGTCTACTTCATAGAACAGGACAAACTCGATATATCGCTAGAAACTCCAAGTTAGTGATGAAATACCAACCAAAATTTGTGGTTAGATGTGATATCCGAATTTACTATGGATAATCTACCGACTGGAAGCCGGTGGTTCTAGTTCATGTTCGGAAAGCGGATTAAAAGAGTAAACTCTTAAAACTCAGAGACCTTAAAGTTATTGTGCCCTTGCTCCGCTACACATTTTTGTGCCCCCTTTTGCACTTACCTGTTCGGACGTTGCAACAAAATATCCCTTTGCCCACAGGTGTTGTTTCCAGTACAGTACAGTACCGTTCTCTTAATTTCTGGAATTCTCCTTGTAGCTTTCTGCTACTTCTCCTTTTTATATATTGGGCGGTTCTCGATATAAGGAGATACGGATGTACCGAGATCAGCATTTGATATTGCAACCACCTCATATTTTTGTATATGATGCGCTCAGGTGTTGAAGTTAAAAAAATGCTGTGAGGTTTTCGTTAAAAAAGTGCGGCAAAAACTTATGAATGTTCTTGACAAACAGTGTATTCATAAGCAAACTTGCATATATAACATTATATAAAAGTACAGAGGTATGAGCTTAAGTGCCCCCCAACGAAAGGTTGGCGGATCAACAGCCTCCCCATAAAAAGGCGTATAGAATTATTGTTTTTTCCAAAAGGGGCGAAGAAAAAGTCCTGATTTGCCAAGCGGCAGCCAAGCCTGAAGGGCACAGCCCGAAAAGCAAGCCGTAGGCGCAGCGTGGCTTGACGGCTTAGCGGAAAGGCAAATCAGTACAATGCGTCCCGCCTTTTGGAAAAATAATTCTGCTGTACCGTCAGAAATACCTTTTAACCGCTGCATATCGCCTTTCTAATACCCGTTTTTCCGCGGAGATTTCACAATTTTCATTAGCTTGATGACGGGTGCTTTCACTGACCTAGGATATCCGATCATTGTTATTGCCCCGAAAGACGGAAAGCATTGTCCCGATCTTCCTTTTCGAAAACTGTCAAGCATCCCCTTTGTCGTTTCGCAAAAAATTTTGCAAAAAGTTTGGACAGTAACGGAACATTCTGTATATCCATAATATGTTTGTTTTTCGAGCGTAGCCCTCAGAGCTCGATCGAACACGAAAATACAAATCAGCTCTTTCCCAGCAATCGTGTATATCATCGGGAGTTACATCGCTCTCCACAGAATGCTTTTCGAAAGCAGTGTGAGATGTTGAAATTTAATCCAGCACAGCTCGAGGAACATCGTGTTGTGCAGCAGAGCACCGTGCAAGCTCACTCAGGCATGCACAACCTCCCTCACGCATACACAAACCCACTTGGTATACATCACCTACGCTCCGCCAGCACACGGCGTCATCAATTCTGCCCATAAACGAAACATTCTTTATGTCCATAAAACGCTCTGCCCTTCAAGCTTGACCGCTGCTCGGCAAATCAGATTTCTGTTAGCTGCCCCTTTTGAAAAAAACAATAAACCATAATTGCTTGAGCTGGACTATTGTACAACGATCTTGCCTGGCGTATCCGCAAAACAAGCCTTCAAAAATTGCTGCAAGTCTCCCCCTGCTGATTTTTCTGTAATTTCGTTGTGTTTTCCAAAATTTACGTTTAATCCACACGCATAAAAAGTGATCTGTACCTATTAACCGCTGCTACCTCACAGACTTCCCCAGTTTTCTTCCCGAGATGCTAGCCAAAAGCCCTCACTATTACCTATCTCTTAGGCTTGCACAAACCTGCTCAGTATCACCGCTATTGCACTGCTCTTTGACATCTTCCGACAACGGCGTCCAGCCGCAACCACCCCCTATATCCTTGCACGGCGCTGAAGGAGGAAGACCGGCAGGACGACGCAAATCATCATTGCTATCGAGAGGGCGCAAGCCATTGTCCAATCTAGGTTGGAGAAAAACTCATTCCACAGTACCCGCCCGAAGGTAATCGTTTCAGCATCCCCGAGAAGCTCTGGCACTGTGAATTCCCCTATCGACGTAGCGAATACCAAAATGCCTCCCGTCAATATACCCGACTTTGAGAGCGGTATTGTGATTGTCCAAAATGCCTTTGTAGGTGGACATCCGAGGTCGTGTGCCGCCTCTATATACGATCTATCGACTTTTTCGAGTACAGCGTAGACTGGAAAAACCATAAACGGCAGGTAGCAAAAAACAAGTCCGAGGCAAACGGTAGAATACGTCCCAAGGAGCTGCAAAGGCGCGTCGATGATACCGAGTTTCAGCAGTGCGGAATTCAACAGACCGTTGCAGCTAAGTAGGTTCATCCAAGCATAAATCCGAATGAGAAACGATGTCCAAAACGACAGAGATAACAGCAAAAGCAAAAGCAACTTCAGATTTTTACTCGAGTTGTGAATGCCATATGCCATAGGGAAACCAAGCAAAAAGCATATAACCGTTGCTGTTACTGCAAGCAGGGTAGAATTTATGAATGCTGACGTGTAATACGTATCGTGCAGCAGCGCCGCATAATTTCCAAGATTTAGCTTGAGTTCCAGGAAGTACTCCCCCGTAAAAGAGATTATTTCAGAAAACGGTGGAATAGCAAAAACCGACTCAGCGAAGCTCACTTTGAGCACGATAAGCAGCGGCAGAACGAACAGGACAAGCACCCACAGAAGCGGGACAATTCCCAACCAAAAGCCCGCTCCAGAAGTTCGGTGGAAAGGAAAAAACTTTCTGCTTTTGCTAAAGAACACGTGAGTTGGAAATTTCGTCTTCATATTTCGCGTCGCCTTATGAAGTCAAAATCGAGCCATTTTCAGGGCGCCAAAAAACATAAACCACATCGTCCCACTTGAACTCACGCTCCGATAGTCGCAACAAATTCGGGAGCGTCGCCATAACCATTTTGCCGGACACAAGCTGGATGTAATATATCGAGACATCGCCCAGGTACGCTATCTCCTTGATACCCCCCTGTGCCCAGTTTTGCGAATACGGCGGCTTCGAAGCAGAAACCATTATCTTCTCTGGACGTATCGCAAGTGTTACATTTGCGCCAATAGGGACAGCTCCGGTATGGGCTGCGCAGCATTGGCAATCAATGTCCGGAGTTTCGAGCAGAACGTGATCCTGATCCTGCTCAGTAACTATTCCATCGAAGAGATTTATGCTTCCGATAAATTCCGCGACATATCGAGAATTCGGAAACTCGTATATGTCGTGAGGCATTCCAACCTGCCGTATCCGCCCTTCGTCCATTACTGCCATACGGGTCGACATCGTCATAGCCTCTTCCTGATCGTGGGTAACCAAGATGAATGTCAGTCCGATCTTCTCCTGAATGTTGACCAATTCGAACTGCGTTTGCTCCCGCAACCTCTTATCAAGAGCAGCCATAGGTTCGTCCAGCAAAAGCAGCTTCGGACGCTTAGCCAGACTTCTTGCCAGAGCGACGCGCTGCTTTTGTCCTCCGGAAAGCTGATCAGGTTTACGCTCCTCAAATCCACTGAGCTGAACCAGGCTCAACGCCTCCTTAGTCCGTTCGATTATCTCCGACTTACTGAGGTTATCCTGCTTCAATCCAAACGCGATGTTTTGATAAACCGTCATATGCGGAAAAAGCGCATACGATTGAAACATCATATTAACAGGACGCCTATAAGGCGCCCAACCGGTTACATCCACGCCATCTATCAGCACTCTCCCAGACGTCGGAGCTTCAAACCCTGCCAAAATCCGAAGCAACGTCGTCTTACCACATCCAGACCTCCCGAGGAGCGAGAACAGCTCCCCCTCATAAACCGACAGGGAAATATCACGAAGGGGAGTTATATCGCCGTAAGATTTGGTTATGCCTTCAATCTGAACGTATGGCTCCGCATTTATATCTTGCCAGATTTCTGTATTACGTTTGATAGATTGCTCCGCCAGCGCCATACAACAGCCAACACAAACTACCCGATGCCAAATTTTACCGCCCCCCTCCCCCTACAGCAAGCGTTCCGGATGAAGCGTGAGACAAATTACAAAAGGAGAAAAGCTTATTGCCTCGAGAATAACCAGCAGGAAACAGCTTCGACTTGTGCTAGATAACCAGATGCCTAAAACTCAGGCATTCAAAAAAGACAAAGCATTGTTCTATATATTGTAATACCTTTATATTTGCACAGACCGCATTATAATAACTATTCCGATACCCATTTAAAAAACACATGTGTTTTGTTTCAATACCATAAAACTACTGAAAAAATTAACAACCGTACAACACCCTACAGTGATTTTTTGCTACGTTTGTTCTGCCGAGATCCCCCAAACCCCGCTTTCCTCTTTCACAATGCTAGGATGTACTCCCCTGCCCTCCCCCTCTCTTTCTCATCCACTCTGTAGCGTAGCTCCGGGTTATGCTCGATAGATCCTGATGTTCCTGCAGAAAGTCGATGACAAGTTCTGGGGCACGTTTGCTTACTTCGCGCAACATCCAGCCGCAGGCTTTGTGTATCAGGTGGTGCTCGTGGTGAATGAAACGCTCGCACAGCCCCAGCGTTAGGACGAATTGCTCGGTTTTGATGAACGCGAGTGTCGCCACGATGGCTATCCTGTTTTTCCAAAAGTTGTCCGCGTCAGCCAGGCGAGTTATAACGTCGTGCTCCCCAGAGGTTAAGCAAAAAGCCCCGACTATGTGAGGTGCGGAGCAATCGACGAGATCCCAGTTGTTGATATGTCGCACATTGCGGAGGTAAACATCCAGGACGTCCTTGGGTGCTTGCCTAAACTTCAGGCAAAGTATCACAAGCGCGACGAACCTCGCATCGTGCAACTTGCTGGCAAGCAACACCTCCACTGCCTCAAGCGGAATATCGCGGTTGTCCTTCGCTATTTTTCGCAGTGTCGGAACTTTGACGCCACAAAGCTCATCCCCCTCGCCGTATCCTCCCGGGCGGATTTGCAATGCCCGTATAAATACGGGTAGCACCACAGGCGGTGCCTCGGCGTGGATACGCTCGATAATTCGTGAGGCGATGTTTGCGGCACCAGGTATCACCCGAGTGTTTCCCTCAGTATTTTGTTTATCATCTCCGGGTTGCCTTTGCCTTGCATAGCCTTCATAGACTGACCGACGAAAAAACCAAAGAGCTGCACCTTCCCCGCTTTATACTGCGCAACCTGCGCTGGGTTTGCAGCTATAACTTCATCGATAACCTTCCTGATAGCTCCCTCATCTTGGATTTGTACCAGACCCAGATCCTTGACTATCTTTGCCGGAGCAGAGCCGCTCTGCGCCATCTCGGCAAACACGGTTTTCGCTATCTTCCCGGAAATCGTCTTGTCCAAGATCAAGTCAACCAACTCAGCCATATATTCAATCGGAAAGCCAACGGTCTCTATAGTCTTGCCCTCCTTGTTAAGCACGGCGAAGAGCTCGCTAATCATCCAGTTGGCTATTAGCTTTGCGGATGCTGGCTTGAACTTTGATGCGGCAACTGCACGTTCGAAGTATGCCGCTGTCTCCTTGTCCTCAATCAGGACGTTTGCATCGGCGTCCGATATGCCATACTCAGCAACGAACCGAGCATGCTTTTCATCTGGTAACTCTGGCATTTCCGCACGCAAGCGAGCTATACGCTCATCGGAGAGCACGACCGGCTTTAGATCAGGGTCTGGAAAATATCGATAATCCGCGGCGTCCTCTTTCGAGCGCATAGACCGCGTCTCTCCGAGGGAGGAATCGAACAATCGCGTCTCCTGGCAGACCTCCTCACCATTTTCCTTGAGCATTATCTGCCGCTCTATCTCATAATCCAGAGCCTGTCCCAGAAACCTTATGGAGTTGATGTTCTTTATCTCCGCGCGATTGCCCAATAGCTCACCAGGCTTCCGTATGGAGATGTTGGCATCAACTCGCAGGTTGCCACGCTCCATATTGCAGTCGCAAGAGCCGACGTAGCGCAGTATCATACGCAACTTCCGAACGTATTGCATAGCCTCGAATGGGGAACGCATATCGGGCTTCGAGACGATCTCCATAAGCGGTACACCGGCGCGGTTCAAGTCGACATACGAAAACTCCGGTGAAAGGTCGTGTATGCTCTTGCCGGCATCCTGCTCGATATGGATACGCTCGACATGTATCGTCTTCACACTGCCATCCTGTAGCTCGATATCGATATGTCCGTCAGTTACGATCGGGTGATATAGCTGCGATATCTGATAGCCGGATGGGAGGTCAGGATAGAAGTAGTTCTTGCGATCGAAGCGCGATATCTTGTTGATAGTTCCATTGATGCCGAAGCCGGATTTGATAGCTTGGTCGACTGCGTTTTCATTCAGAACCGGCAGCATCCCAGGCATCGCGGCATCGTAGAAGCTGACTTGGGAGTTTGGATCTGCGCCATACTCTGTTGGGCTTGAGCTAAACAGCTTCGACTTTGTGGCGATCTGAGCATGAACCTCAAGACCTATTATGACTTCCCATCCCTTCACCAAGTTATCCATATCATCTCTCCCAAAACACCCTATCTCCCAAAATTTAAAAATGTTTCACGTGAAACATTTGGTATCAAAATAATATATTTACAAAACGCCAACATTCATCATAATTAAATTTTAATTATCTTTTGCCTTTTATCAAAAAAGTTCGCGGCGACTTCAAGCACGTGCGCGACCTTGAAGATATCGCACTCTCTGAAGTGGTTTCCTATCAGCTGTACGCCCATAGGCAATCCATCATTTGACAAGCCAGCTGGGACAGAAATCGCAGGCAGTCCAGCTATGTTCGAGTTTACGGTAAATATGTCGTTTAGGTACATATCGGTAGGCGACATTTGCGTGCTTTCTTCGACCCCAAAGGCGGTATTTGGGCTCGTCATAGTTAAAATTAGATCTACTTTAGAAAAAGCGTTATCTCTAAAGTCATCCTTAATCATCTTTTGAATTTTTAAAGCTTTGGTATAATATGCGTCATAGTATCCGGCAGACAATACATATGTTCCTGTCAAGATACGGCGCTTCACCTCTTCACCGAAACCTTCAGACCGTGAGTTCGTATAGAGCTCATCGATGTTGTCATAATGTTCGGCGCGCTTTGAATAACGTACGCCATCGTACCTTGCTAAGTTGGACGACGCCTCGGCAGGCGCGATTATATAATACGCAGGCAAGGCATACGGAGTTGTCTTCAGTGATATATCGACAAGTTCGCACCCGGCATCAACCAGCCAGCTTTTGGCGCGTTCAAACATCGCCATATTTTCGTTATTCAAGCCGTCTGTGTATTCTTTTGCGATGCCAATCTTCATACCTTTAATGGACTGCCCGAGAAATGATGCGTAGTCTGGAATTTCAACATTTGCAGATGTTGAATCTTTTGGATCGTACCCAGCCATTGAACGCAACATAATGGCGGCATCCTCAACGCATTTTGTAAGAGGCCCGGCTTGATCCAGTGATGACGCGAATGCCACCATACCCCAGCGGGAACATAGACCGTATGTTGGCTTTATCCCAACTAAGCCGGAAAATGCAGCAGGTTGACGTACTGACCCACCAGTGTCAGAACCGGTGGCAGCTATGCATAGGTCGGATGCAACGGCTGTTGCTGAGCCACCTGAAGAACCGCCGGGAACAAGTGGGACATCGGGCGCGGACTTCTTGCGGTATGGGAGAAAGCATGCACCAAAGCAGCTTGTTATATTGGAGGAGCCCATAGCGAATTCGTCCATATTCGTTTTGCCGATAAATACAGCGCCATCGTCAAGCAGATTTTGGGTTACGGTGGATTCGTACTCTGGGACGAACTCGGAAAGTATCTTTGAGCATGCAGTAGTCTTCATTCCCTTTGTGCAGAACAAATCCTTAATCGCCAAAGGCACTCCCAGGAGAGGCAAATCTTCACCGGCTGCTATTCGCTCATCCGCCTCTTTTGCGGCAGCAAGCGCTTTTTCGGTATCGAGTGTAACGTAGGCATTTAAGGCAGAGTATTGCTCGATGCGGGATAAGAAGTATTGCATCAGCTCAACCGCGGAAAATTCCCTAGTTTTCAGTCCCTTTCGTACTTCAGATATGGTTAAATCTGCTTTCATAACCTGCTCCTATTGTTTGAGTATGTGAACAACGACCAGAGGCTTTTTCTCGAAATTTCTCGAGAACAGAGATTTTATGGCCGCTTCACAATCTTTCTTAATCGCTGAGGCATTTTTCGAATGTTTCGTTATCTCAGAAGAAATAATTTGACGAATTTTTGAGGTAATGTTGCCATTTTCCTCTGCAGGAATGTATATACCCTCGATTGATATCTCCGGTGAGCCCAACATCTTTTTGCCTGAAAGAAGGAAACTCACACTCACGTGTCCGTTGTAGGACATCGTTGAGCGCTGGCGCAGCTCAGGTGAGTTCAGAGGAATGAGATCTACACCGTCGACGGCATCGAAAACTACGTCGCGGTGATCTACCTTCTCAAGGCGTCCACCGGAGAAATTCACGAAATCACCGGATTCGGCTATACACACCTCGGATATACCGCATTCGCGAGCAAAATCGCGCTGGGTATAAAGCATTCGGGCATCACCGTGAACCGGCATGAGGGAGCGCGGCTTCAGCCACTTGTACATCTGTGCGACGGCTTTTTTATCAGGATGCCCTGAAACGTGAATGTCATCCTCGGTTTCAGTTGTAACAATCTCAACACCTCGGCGGATAAGCATATTCTGCACATCGCGTATCTCCAGTTCGTTGCCGGGTATAACCTTCGAGGAAAACACGACGACATCCTTTTCACCGAGGGATACGGTCTTGTTGTCATCACGTGCTAACTTTGAGAGAGCCGAGCGAGGCTCTCCCTGCGAGCCTGTGCAGAGAAACAGGACTTTTTCAGGAGGCATATCCATCGCTTCATCTTCGGCAATCGTCTGAGCGATGCTCTCCTTGAACTTGGAGGTGAAGTACGACGTCTCCTCGACGGCAGCCATCATCTTATGCATAGAGCGACCAATAACAGCGACCTTCCGCCCCAACTTCTTTGCGACGGCGAAGATGGTCTCCATCCTGGCAACGTTCGATGCAAAGCAGGTTACTGTAATGCGCTTGTCTTTATACTGAGCAACAACCCGTTCGAGAGCTTCTCTTACTGCCGATTCAGAGCCTATCTGTGCCTCAGCTAGCATATTCGTCGAATCGCAAAGGAGGCAATCTACGCCTTCTTCGCCGATTTCCTTGAGGCGCTTTTCATCGACCGTATCCCCAAGAAGTGGGGTTTCGTCAATCTTCCAATCGCCAGTATGGAAGATATTCCCAGCCTGGGTCTTGATGAAGATACCGCAAGAGCCGAGGACGGAGTGAGCAAGCGAGACGAATTCGACTTTGAAGCCGCCTATATCCAGTACCTCACCTGGCTTCACGATATTAAGCGGGACTTCGTTGCCCCAGTCGTACTCCTTCAGCTTTTGACGCAAGACCGCCGCCGGAAACTCCGTCAGGTATATAGGGCAGCGCAGCTCAGTCCAGAGGTACGGTATGGCGCCAAGGTGATCCTCGTGAGCGTGGGTAATGAAGATCCCCCGCAGGTTCTTTCGTTCTTCGACGGGAAACGAGATATCCGGGGTCAAAACTTCGATACCAAGTTTGTCGTAAAAAGCAATGCCGAGGTCGATCATCAGCCACTCTTTGTTGTTTCCAACCATAGTGCAATTCGCACCAATCTGCTCCATCCCTCCAAGCGGAGCTATCAACAAGTCATCTTTCTTTGGTTGCATATTTTCCTTCCAAATTTACATCAGCAAATTACAAGAGGCTGCTGAAAGCCTCAGAAACTCCATACATCAAGAAGTCTAGCATAAAAGGGGAACCGCAGGCTGGTTTAAGAGGAGCGGTTTAAAAGGGGCGGCGGCATCTACTCCGAAGGATGAGCGCCAGTGTGTAACGGAGGAGGGTTTGGCTATGGGAGCACGGCATTGGCGCGGCATTTTCAAAAAATTATCGGCAAATTTTTTTGGGGAAATTTTAATGATTGCGAATAATGTAAGGTTATTTAATATTTCTATTTTAGCATTCAATGTTTTTTGTTTATGAAATAAGAAAAAGTTTCAAACGTTGTTCTTTTTTACTATTACTGGTGAGGAATTATTTTTCCCAAAAGGCGGGGCGCATTATACTGATTTGCCTTTTCGCATGCCGTCAAGCCACGCTGCGCCTTCCGGCTTGCTTTTCGGGCTTTGCCCTGCAGGCTTGACTGCCGCTCGGCAAATCAGATCTTTTCCAACTGCCCCCTTTGGAAAAAAGAATAATTCCTTCGTGGCTTATACGCCGCAGTTTTTGCGGTAAACTCCAGTTGCACCTTTACGGCAATTATCCCTCAAGTTGAATCAAGAAATGATGATATGTGTGCAAAAATAGAATTACAATAAAGGGGCAATATTCTAAAATTGAAACAATGTCCTATTTTATTTCCGAAACGTGGAATGGATAAAAACTCGCCTTTAGTGTAATGTGATGTATGATATACAGAGGAAGTTCACATATAGAATATCACGTAGCATTCCGTACGAAATGTAGGCATAGAGTACTATACGGCAATAATACCAAATATAAAGTAGAAGAAAGCTGTAGGGAAAGTTCCGGAAATTAAAAAAACGATACTGGGGACAACATCTGTGGACGGAATGATATTTTGTCGCAACGTCCGGACAGGTAAGTGTGAAGGAGGTACAAAAATATATAAAAGAATAGGAGGCGCATTATAAGTACGATAATTTTAAGGTCTCTGTGTCCTAAGAATTTATTCTTTTAATCCGCTTTCCAAGCGTGAACGAAAACCACCGATTTTCAGCCGGTAGGTTATCTTTTTTTATTTTAACAAAATAGGCTTTTTGATACATTTCTACGCGATAGATAAGTTATAGTTTTTCGATAAGTCGATTATTTATTTTGCTTTTGAAATGTAAGATTGGGGTAAAAATCTCTTGTTTTCAGGTAAATAATTTAGTATTACAGCGGGGTGATATACAGGAGATGCGGGCAATGTAGAGTATCATTCTGCTATTTCGGGCAAAATATAGTTACAGAATGATATATCAATGTCTCAAAAAAGGTGTATACAAAATTAAAAAAGTGTACTTTACCAACTGTATAAACATAATAAGGGGAAACGTGAGATATGAGCGCGTATATGTGCTTGCCTCGGTGCCTACGCATCTTGCATTACCGAAAGTCGTACGCCCCATAAAAACAGCAGAAAATTATATGGAAAATTCCACAGGGCAAGGAAAGGTACTGGAAATAGCGACTGTGAGCAAGAGGATATTTTCTCTAGATGTCCGGGCAGATACGCGCAAAGGAGATACAAAAGCGGGGTAACTTTAGTACTTCCGAGTTCCAAGAGTTTAATTTTTATTCCACTTTCCAAGCCTGATTTAGAGGTGGCGGCTCTCAATTGCCAATATTTATTATAAGTTGCAGTAAAACATTCTTATTTTATATAAAAAAAATATCACAATATTTTTTTTAATATTATATCGATTTCGAAAATATATAATTTTGATACTTGACAAACATAACCGATTTGCTGGAAATCTATAAGTTTTCTATTCTATACAGTACTTTATACTCCCTTCCTCTTTGTAAGGACGCGCTCAAAAGTCTATTTTCATTAAAATACAGTAAAAAAACAGAACATTACGGCTTTTTTTACATACCCCTTTGTCATTCTGTTTCAGTTTCGCTTACCTCATGCTGTTTCGCGGTCATCTCTAACCTATCTTTCCGATACCACAGAATTTGCCCCCATCAAGCCGGCCTAGGTTATCTTGTTGCGGTTTGTGTAAAATCCAGAAAGCCTTGCAGTATGAAGCTGGCGGCGACTTTGTCTATGGTTTGTTGTTTTCGCCTCAGGGTTGTATCCGCTTCCGCGAGCAGTCTATTCGCGGCGACCGTGCTCAGGCGTTCGTCCCAGTACGCTATCTTTACATCGCTTTCGCGCTCGGTCAACAAAACGTCCAGCTTCGCAGCAAATTTCTGTACTTTTTCCAGCTGCGAGCCTGCGCTTTCTCCATTTAGAGCCTTGGGAATACCGACTATTACAAGACCGATATCGTAATCGTCGATTAGCTTGAGCAGAGACGGATACGCGCCATGGCTTTCAAGAACTTTGAGGGGGGAAGCTATAGTCCAATTGATATCGGATACGGCAACCCCAATCCGTTTGTTGCCATAGTCCAGGCAGAGAGCTCGCCTGTACCCAGGCAACTCGGAACAGCGAAGCTCCCTTGCTTCTGAAATAATCACTGTCCAGCAGTTTCGTCGGCTACTTCCTTCTTCCACCGGCGAACGACACCACCTGTACCTGCAGGCATCAAGCGACCGACTATGACGTTTTCCTTCAATCCAAGCAGGTAATCCACTTTGCCGAATATGGCAGCTTCGGTCAGAACCCTGGTGGTTTCTTGGAACGACGCGGCGGATATAAACGACTTTGTGAGCAGGGATGCGCGGGTTATACCCTGCAGAACAGGCGTTGCAACAATAGGACGCTTACCATCACGCAGCAACTCGGCATTTGTGGTTTCCAGATCTTCCTTATCGATCTCGTCCCCGATGATGTATACCGAATCGCCTGCGTCTTTTATCTCGCGCTTCTGCAACATCTGCTTGACGATGATTTCAATATGCTTGTCGTTAACTGGAACACCTTGCAGCCTGTATACCTGTTGTACCTCGTTGATGAGGTACACAGCCATTTCCTCGATACCGAGGATGCGTAAGACGTCCTGCATAACGATGTTTCCGTTGACCAGCATATCACCACGCTTTACGTAGTCGCCTTCGTGGACGATTATCGAACGCCCCTTAGGGATCATATACTCCATTGGTTTATGGGCGTTTTTATCATCCGGAACAACGAGAACACGACGGCGGGTCTTGTGATCTTTGCCGAATTCGATATGACCATCAATGTCGGAAAGTATGGCTGGATCCTTTGGCAGACGAGCTTCGAACAATTCTGAGATACGAGGCAAACCACCTGTAATATCTCGAGTTTTCACGACGTCTTTCGGAATTCTGGCTATTATGTCTCCAGCAACTACCTTGGAACCGTCATCAATACCGATAACCGAATCGATTGACAGGAAATAGCGAGCCTCTATTTTATTTGACAGCATAACAGGATTGCCATTCTCATCAACAAGAGCAATCATAGGGCGATAGTTTGCCGTACTCGCCGATTGTTTCCAGTCAACGACAACTTTGCTTGAGAGACCGGTCGTCTCGTCGACTATCTCACGCAAGGACTGTCCATTGACCAGGTCGACAAACTTCGCATATCCACCAACTTCGCATACAACCGGGGTGGTATATGGATCCCACTCAGCTAACACTTGACCAACCTTGACTGCGTCGCCAGCAGCGACCTTAATTTTCGAACCGTAAGGTACTTTGTATGACATACGCTCTCTACCGTTGGCGTCTATCAATGCTATTTCGCCTTTTCTCGAGAGAGATATCGTATCGCCAGAGCTGTTCTTTGCAACTGCCAGTCCCTTGAATGACACGCGAGCGTCCATCGACGATTCAATGCTCGACTGCTCTGCGCTTTTCTGTGCAGCACCACCGATGTGGAACGTACGCATAGTAAGCTGCGTTCCAGGCTCACCGATTGACTGCGCAGCGATGACGCCAATGGCTTCACCAACGCTAACGACAGTACCGCGAGCAAGATCGCGACCATAACATCTCGTGCAGACGCCATGCTTGCAACTGCATGTTACAGGGGAGCGTACCAACACTTCGTCGACACCGGCATCAACGATGCTCGAGGCTTTGTGCTCGTCTATAAATCCACCTTTTGGAACTATCAATGTCCCGTCATTTGGATTAACGATATCGCTTGCAGCGAACCTGCCAAGTATCCTCTCAGACAACGTTATTACGACGTTCGAACCATCGTACAAAGGCTTCATCAAAAGACCTTTGGAAGTACCGCAATCTTCTTCGGTTACAACGCAGTCATTGGCAACGTCGACCAAACGTCTGGTCAAGTAACCTGAGTTTGCGGTCTTGAGAGCAGTATCGGTCAAACCTTTTCGGCTACCGTGAGTGGAGATGAAGTACTCCAAAACCGACAGACCTTCCTTAAAGTTTGACACAATAGGTGTCTCGATGATTTCGCCTGTAGGCTTTGCCATCAAACCACGCATACCCGCAGATTGCTTCAGCTGAGCCATAGAGCCACGAGCCTTGGAGTGAACCATCATATAGACGGAGTTCGGCTGTTGCCCTTTTTCCGTCTTTGCAACAGCTTTCATAAGTGCATCGGCGACTTTGTCTCCACACTTGTCCCACGCATCAACGACTTTGTTGTACTTTTCACCTTGAGTTATGAAGCCGTCAAGGTATTGCTGTTCGAATTCACCAACGACCTTTTCAGTCTCTGCGACAAGCGTCTTCTTCTCTGGAGGAATAACGAGATCGTCTTTTCCATAGGAAATGCCAGCCTTCGTCATATATTTGAAACCGACCTCCATCAGGTGGTCAACAAAAATAGCCGTAGCCTTCTGTCCGCAGCGGAAATATATCTCGTCAATAAGTCCGCCTATTTCAGAGGATGTCATAACCTTGTTGACGCAGTCGAACTTTATCATATGGTGATGAGGCAAGACCTGACTCAAGATTACCCGTCCAGGTGTTGTCTCAACAACTTTGTATTCGCACGAGCCATCCTCTTTGTAATATGGAATGCGGGTTTTTATCTTCGAGTGATAGGTAACGACCTTGCTCTCAAGGGCATACATTATTTCACTCAGGTCAGACAGAACAGCGCCCTCCCCTTTTGCCCCTTCAACAATCATTGAGAGGTAATACACACCAAGAACGATGTCCTTTGATGGATTGATGATAGGACGACCGCTTGAAGGGCTCAGAATGTTATTTGTCGACAGCATCAAAATACGAGCTTCAAGTTGAGCCTCAGGAGATAGTGGGACGTGTACAGCCATTTGGTCTCCGTCGAAGTCAGCGTTGAATGCAGTACAAACCAGCGGGTGAAGCTGAATAGCTTTTCCTTCTATCAACACTGGTTCGAATGCCTGGATACTCAACCTGTGCAATGTCGGAGCGCGGTTCAGAAGCACTGGATGTTCACGGATGACTTCTTCCAGAATATCCCAAACTTCAGGTCTGTCTCGCTCTATCATCCGCTTCGCCGATTTCAGCGTACTTGCCAAACCGTATTTTTCCAGCTTTGCATACACAAACGGACGGAATAACTCGAGAGCCATCTTTTTTGGCAGACCACACTGATGAAGCTTCAGCTCAGGCCCGACGACAATAACAGAACGTCCGGAGTAGTCGACACGCTTTCCAAGAAGGTTCTGTCTGAAACGCCCTTGCTTTCCCTTCAGCATATCGGCAAGAGATTTCAGAGGACGCTTGTTGGCGCCGACTATAGCCTTCGAGCCGCGGCGTTTGTTATCAAACAAAGCATCGACGGCTTCCTGCAGCATTCTTTTTTCATTTCGAATGATGATATCTGGAGCGTTTAACTCAAGGAGGCGCTTCAACCTATTGTTTCTGTTTATTACACGGCGGTACAGGTCGTTCAGATCGCTCGTAGCAAACCTTCCTCCATCGAGTGGGACGAGAGGACGAAGTTCAGGCGGTATAACAGGAAGAACCGTAAGAACCAGGTACTCAGGTTTGACACCGGTGTCAATAAATGCCTGGAGTATCTTGAGACGCTTGACTATCTTCTTTTTCCGAATATCAACTACACCAGCTTCAAGCTCGGCTTTGAGTTTGTCGATTTCTTCCTGCAAATTGACAGCCGCTAGCATCTCTTTGATCGCGTCAGCTCCAATGCTTGCAGTGAAGGAGCCTTCACCGTATTGGTCTATGGCGTCCTGGTATTCCTCCTCCGATATTGTTTCCAGAGGTTTGAAGTGGCTAAATCCAGGTTCCAAAACGACATATTTTTCGAAATACAATATCTTTTCGAGTTCTTTTATGCCCTTGTCCAAAATCATAGATATACGGCTTGGTATGGACTTCATAAACCAGACATGCACAACAGGTGCTGCTAATTCGATGTGTCCCATACGCTCACGGCGCACACGGCTGAGCGTAACCTCAACACCGCACTTTTCGCAGACGACACCTTTGTACTTCATACGTTTGTATCGACCGCAGCTGCATTCATAGTCTCGGATGGGTCCAAATATACGAGCACAAAACAGACCATCGCGCTCTGGCTTGAAGGTACGGTAGTTGATGGTCTCAGGCTTTTTCACTTCACCATAAGACCAGGAACGTATCTCGTCCGGACTGGCAATGGATATCCGCAAAGCGTCGAAATCCAGATTATCAGGCTTGTTCACAAGAGAACGATTTTTTTTAAAATCCATATTTACCAGCTCCTACGAGTTATCCTTTTTCAAATCTGCACTTTTCTCGAACGAGACGTTCAAAGCCAGCGATTTCAATTCTTTGACCAAAACGTTAAACGATTCAGGCATACCGGCTTCAACCTCGTTATTGCCATTCACGATGTTTTCATACACCTTTGTTCGTCCTCTGACATCATCGGACTTTACGGTCAGCATCTCCTGAAGAACGTGTGCGGCACCGTACCCTTCAAGCGCCCAGACTTCCATTTCACCGAAACGTTGACCACCAAACTGTGCCTTTCCACCAAGTGGCTGCTGAGTAATCAAGCTATAAGGCCCGACGGATCTCGCGTGTATTTTTTCATCAACCAGGTGGTGAAGTTTCAGCATATATTTGTATCCGACGGTTACCTTGCGGTCGAATGGCTCTCCAGTTCTGCCGTCATAAAGCGTAACCTGACCGGATTTATCCAATCCCGCCATTTCGAGATGCGCTTCGATATCCTCAAGCTTTGCACCATCGAACACCGGACTTGCAACAGGGACACCTTTGCCCAAATTTTTCGCAAGCTCGACAAACTCCTCATCGCCCAAAGCTTTTATATCCTTCACGTCATCTGGATCGGAGTAAATACTAATTACCTTATCCTTGAGCTCACCCAAAGTTACCTCATTTGCACGATAGTCATCGAGAGCCTTTTGAATTTGGACACCAAGTCCGTGGGCGGCTGCACCAAGGTGGGTTTCCAAAATTTGTCCGACGTTCATTCTCGATGGCAAACCAAGTGGGTTCAACACTATGTCAAGAGGAGTACCATCTTCAAGGTACGGCATGTCCTCAACAGGCAAAATCCGAGAGACAACGCCCTTGTTTCCATGGCGACCAGCCATCTTGTCGCCCGGCTGTATCTTACGCTTGTTGGCAACAAAGACCTTTACCATCTTGAGCACACCAGCAGGCAATTCATCACCTTCCGCAGCTTGTGCACACTGTCCTCGAAAGACTGTTGAATGTTATCAATCTTCTCCAAGACCTGACTAACGAGTGAGCTTACAATCTTTTGTGTTTTTGCATCTTTCACAACGATATTTTTGATACGGTAAAACGAAAAACCGGCGACCATAGCCTCAGTTATGGTTTCCCCTTCCTTGTGCCCATCAAGTCCGGAAACCAGCCTCTGCCCGACAATACGACTTTTGATATGACGACAGTATGTCTGCTCCAAAATCGTTTTTTCGGCATCACGGTTCTTTGCCAACTCATCTATCTGTTGTCGTTCGATAGCAATCGCACGTTCGTCTTTTTCGACGCCACGGCGTAGCAAAATACGAACATCAACAACTGTTCCAGAGACCCCAGGTGGCACTCTGAAAGACGAATCCTTAACGTCTGCGGATTTTTCACCGAATATGGCACGAAGCAGTTTCTCTTCAGGCGTCATAGGAGTTTCGCCTTTTGGAGTAACTTTTCCAACGAGAATATCTCCAGGTTCCACCTGAGCCCCGATATACACTATCCCGGACTCGTCAAGGTTACGGAGCGACTCTTCGGCAATGTTTGGAATATCGCGCGTAATCTCCTCGTTTCCAAGTTTTGTATCACGAGCGGTTATCTCGAAACTTTCGATGTGTATCGAACTTAGCACATCATCACGAACCATACGTTCGGACAAAACAACGGAATCTTCGAAGCTATAACCATTCCAAGACATAAACCCGACAAGCAGGTTTCGACCAAGAGCCAACTCGCCATTGTCGGTTGCAGCACCGTCAGCGATTATGTCTCCAGGCTCAATCAAGTCTCCAGTCTTAACCAGCGGTTTTTGGTTAATACAGGTTCCCATATTGGAGCACTGAAATTTTGAGAGATTGTATACATCGGCGCCGGCATCTTCATCATCCGTAACGCGAATGACAATACGCTCTGCGTCAACATAATCGACTACACCGCCGTGCTTTGCAACTATGGACGAACCACTACCTTTTGCAATCAACGCCTCCATACCAGTACCAACCAGTGGAGCCTCGGAACGTAAGAGCGGTACAGCCTGACGTTGCATGTTCGCTCCCATCAACGTACGCCTTGCATCGTCGTTTTCCAAAAATGGAATAAGTGCAGCTGCAACAGAGACAACCTGCTTCGGTGAGACGTCGGTAAAGGCTATTTCAGACTTAGGTCGCAACCCAACATCCCCACCTTTTCTGGATATAACAAAATCTTCATTGATATACCCATCTTTATCCCGAGAAACGCCAGCTTGGGCAACAGCATATTTGCCCTCCTCCGTTGCAGTCATATAGACCACTTCGTCGGTAACCTTCCCATCAACAACCCGTTTGTAAGGAGCCTCGATGAAACCGTACTTGTTCACTTTGGCATAGGAAGCGAGAGAGTTTATCAAACCGATATTTTGCCCTTCAGGAGTTTCGATCGGACAAAGCCTAGAGTAATGCGTTGGATGTACGTCTCGAACCTCAAACCCAGCACGCTCTCTCGAAAGCCCCCCAGGCCCGAAGGCAGACAATCGGCGTTTGTGTGTAACTTCCGAAAGCGGGTTTGTTTGATCCATAAACTGAGATAATTGCGACGATACGAAGAAGTCTTTAATAGCAGTTATAAGGGGCTTGGCATTTATCAGATCGCTAGGAACGTAGTTGTCGACTTCGACTGTTGCCAGTTTTTCTCTTATCATTCGCTCAACGCGAAGCATACCAATACGGCATTGATTTTCTATCAGTTCACCAACGGAACGTATACGTCTGTTTCCCAAGTTATCGATGTCATCGACATCTGCTTTTCCGGCTTTCACCGCAAAAAGCAATTTGACTATCTCTATCAAATCTCTTTTTTGCAAGGTACGAACACTATCTGGAGTATCGAAACCCAGACGTTCGTTAATCTTCACGCGACCGACGACAGATAAATCATAACGATCCGGATCAAACAGTATCGAGTGCATCAGGTCTTCACCACCTGAGACGGTCGGAGGTTCGCCAGGAACAAGTCCACGGTAAAGCTCGATATATGCATCATCCCGGTTCATACACTTTGAACAAGCAAATGTGTTGAGCATATACGAGTTGTTATCTTGACCATAAGTAAGCAGGACATCGATTTTTTTTATTCCAGCGTTGTCTATCTTTTCGATAGCTTCCTCTGTAATCTCCTCACCAGCCTCAAAATATATTGCCCCGGTCGTTTCATCGATCATATCTTTCGCAAAAAATCGACCTACGACAGCCTCATCCGGCAGGAATATATCCTTTAAGCCTCCTTCCTCGAGCTTATTCAAAATACGAGGGGTCATTTTATCGCCAGTTTTTGCGACTATCTCTTTTGATTTTGCATCAACAAGATCGCGATCCAGTCTTGAGCCCTTCAGTTGTTCTTTGCTAAATGGAACAGACCATCCCCCCTTCACTCTCTTGTATGATACAGTCTCGTAAAATGTGTTCAGGATTTCTTCTTTGGACATACCGGTTATGTACTCTGCCGGAAGCTCTTCACCTGGCTTTAGCTTTTTTCTATAAGCCTCAGTTTCATTGCTCTCAAGGCACATAAAGAATGTCGATGCCAAAACTTTACGTCGTCTATCAACACGAACGTAAAGCACATCACGATGATCAAATTCAAAATCTATCCACGAGCCGCGATATGGAATAATTCTCGCCGCGTACAAGAACTTTCCAGATGAATGGGTTTTACCGCCATCGTGGTCTATGAACACCCCAGGACTTCTGTGCATCTGGGAAACAACGACACGCTCGATGCCGTTGAAGATAAAGGTTCCACGATCAGTCATTAACGGAAATTCGCCCAGGTACACGTCTTGTTCTTTGATATCCCTTACAGTGCGCGATCCGGTATCGTGATCAACGTCCCAAATCATCAGACGGAACTTTCCACGCAATGCAGCTGAGTACGTGCCACCACGCTGTCTGCACTCCATTTCGGTATATTTCGGTTCCTCAAAAACATACCCGAGGAAATCCAACTGGGACTTACCAGCGTTATCTTTGATTGGAAAGAACGATTTAAACATTCCGTACAATCCGGAATCCTTCATCTTGTCTCGTGCAACACCCCGCTGCAGAAAAGCATCGAAGGAACTTTTTTGAAGGCCTATGAGATTTGGTAATTCAGTTTTTTCTTTAACTCGCCCGAACGATTTGCGGAAGCGTTTGCGTCCCGTGTAGGATCTGATCATATGCTAAAACCCTTTCAAAAAACACTCTACCAAAAAGCAAAGGATGAGATAAACTCACCCTCTCTAAGCATAAGCGAAGTTATTTGATTGTAACTTTTGCTCCTGCAGCTTCCAGTTGTTTTTTGAATTTTTCTGCATCATCCTTGGACACACCAGACTTAACGATCTTTGGGGCACCTTCAACGAGTTCCTTTGCTTCTTTCAGTCCGAGATCTGGGACGATAGCTCTGATTTCCTTAATCACTTTGATTTTCTCAGTTCCACCATCGGTCAATTCGACATCAAACTCGGTTTTCTCCTCGGCAGCAGCGGCAGCTCCACCAGCAACACCGCCCGCAGCGACTGCGACGGCAGCAGCAGCACTAACGCCCCACTTTTCTTCCAACATTTTGGAAAGCTCAGCGGCTTCAAGAACGCTCAAGCTCGACAATTCTTCAACGATGTTGTTCAAATCAGCCATTCTTATACTCCTTTGTAAAAACTAAACACCAACATTAACTTTTTGCAGCAATAACTCGTGCAATTCTGGCAGAAGGCTCTTTGATTGTACGAACAATCTTCGAAGCAGCAGCTGTGAGAAGACCGACAATCTTCGCGCGAAGTTCATCAACAGATGGAAGCGACGCCAGGGCATCAACCGTGTCAGCCCCTATTGCCTTTCCATCCATAACTCCACCCAAGACAGTCAACTTCTCGGTATCTTTTGCAAACTTCGAAAGAGCCTTGGCAAGTCCAACAGGGTTGCTTGAATACGCTAAACCAGTTGAACCTTCGAGGAATTCCCCGATCGAATCCAAAGCAGAATCCTTTATTGCTATGCGAGCTAATGTATTCTTAAGAATTTTGAGGTTCGCCTCAGCCTTATGCATATCCTTGCGAAGCTTTGTTATTTCCTCAACGGTTATTCCCGGAGCCCTGCTCACAGCAACAACTATTGAAGAGTTCACCAACTCCTCACGAATGCGCGAAACGAAAGCCTCCTTTTCTGGTCTTAACATACTTTCATCTCCACTCACACAAACCACACAGAAGGAGCATAAAAACTACTTCTGTCTATTGCAGGCGACACATCGTTCATTATATCGTCTCCGAAACCTGCAGTCTTCGACAACGTCCAGTTTTTGCCAGACGTGCTTTTGCGAAATTCCATATTCAACAAAATCCCGCAAATTTCTCAATCCAAAGTAAACATCACACCGACCCCCATTGTTGAGCTCAGAACCATCTTTTTGAGATATTGCCCTTTTGCTCCAACAGGTTTGGATTTTACTATAGCATCTATCAATGCCCGGATATTTTCAGCCAAAGCATCGTTCTTGAAACTAGCCTTTCCCGCGCCGACGTGAATTATTCCAGCCTTCTCAGAGCGCTACTCAACCTGACCACCTTTGACATTTTTCACGGCAGTTGCAACGTCCATAGTAACGGTGCCCAACTTTGGGTTTGGCATAAGCCCCTTAGGCCCCAGTATCTTTCCGACGCGTCCGACAAGCGCCATCATATCTGGGGTAGCTATGCAACGATCGAAAGGCATATCACCCTTCTGCACCATCTCCAGCAAATCCTCAGCACCGACTATATCCGCACCAGCTTTCTTTGCCTCTTCAGCTTTCTGATCTTTTGCAAACACAGCGACACGATACGTTTTCCCCGTTCCGTTTGGAAGAGTAACAACATTTCTGACAGCTTGATCCTGTTTCGAGCCATCGATACCCAGCATAACGCAGACGTCAATAGTCTCATCGAACTTTGCTGTAGCCGACTTTTTAACGAGTTCAATCGCCTCATTCAAGGAATAAATCTTTTCCAGATTTAAATCCTTCCTGGCATTTTTGAGACGTTTCCCCATATTTGCCATACGTCAGCCCTCCACAACTTCGACGCCCATCGAGCGCGCCGAACCGATAATCATCTGACTTGCCGCTTCCACGGTATTCGCATTCAAGTCAGGCATCTTCTGCTTGGCTATCTCAGCAACCTGAGACATTGTTATTTTTGCAACAGGAGCACTAATCCCGGTTTTCTGAGAACCACTTGTAATCTTTGCAGCTTTTTTGATGTAATACGTTACCGGTGGAGTTTTCATCACATATGTGAAACTCTTATCCGCATATGCAGTAATTACAACAGGAATAGGCATCCCTGGCTCCATCTGCTGCGTCTTTGCATTAAACGCCTTGCAAAATTCCATAATGTTTAACCCCTTTTGAGCCAGGGCAGGCCCGATAGGAGGCGATGGGTTAGCTTTCCCCGCAGGGATTTGCAGTTTTATATAGCCGACAACTTTCTTTGCCATTTTTCATTCTCCAAAAAATTTCGTGGTTATCTCGACCAAAATGACCAAATCTCCCACAAAAGATACTATGCTTTTTCAACCTGAGTATACTCCAATGAAACAGGAGTAGCTCTACCGAAGATCATAACAGAAACTTTGAGCTTCTGCTTATCATCTTCAATCTCTTCAACAAAACCCGAAAACGAAGCGAATGCGCCATCGATAATACGCACTTGATCTCCAACTTCATAGGAAACATTGCTACGTGGCGCCTCCGCGGACGCCTTGACCTGTTCAAGTATTTTTTTCACCTCAGCTTCACTGATAGGCGTTGCCCGATCTTTTGTCCCCAAGAAGCCCGACACTCTCGGCACACTCTTGATCAGATGCCACGTTTCATCATTCATGAGCATCTTAACGAGGACATACCCCGGGAAATATTTCTTATCAACGTTAATACGTTTGCCACCTTTTATTTCAACGACCTCTTCAGTTGGCACAAGCACTTCCTCTATCTCTGCAGACATTCCCTTCTTGTCCGCATTCTCACGTATCAACTGGGCAACACGATTTTCCGAACCGGAATATGTGTGGATTATGTACCAGCGAGCTTTTGCGGTAACTTTCTCTTGAGCAATCATCATCATCCCCCGATTATTGCGTGGATGATCCTATACCACGCGGTATCGACCAGAGCGAAAAACAGCGAGGCAATCAAGGCAATCAAGAAAACAACTATGGTTGTTACAACAACCTCTCCCCGAGATGGCCAAGTTACCCTATCCATTTCAGATCTGACGTCTCCAATGAAGGAGAAAAACCTCCCGATAGCAGACTTCGAATTCATAACCATCTCACTCGCAAAACGTACTGGCAGGAGCGGAGGGACTCGAACCCCCAACCGCTGGTTTTGGAGACCAGAACTCTACCAGTTGAGCTACACTCCTACAACCATCTGCCCCATCGTACCACATACTCCAAGCCAGAGGCTAGAGGAAATTTTGGAAATTGAACTGAGGAGATGTTATTGCTTCTTTGCATTTTCCGTTCTGAGCTGTCCGCAGGCAGCCATTATATCTTCACCGCGACGCGTACGTATTGGTGCTTCAAGCCCAGCATTTTGCAGAATTTTTGCAAAACGTATGGTTCGCTGCGATGGCTTGAATGTACACCCATTCCAACTATTGAATTGCAGCAAGTTAACCTTCGCATTGACGCCAGAGAGCAGAGCCACAAGCTCTCGCGCGCAAATATCCGTGTCGTTTATATCCCGTAGCAACAGGTACTCAAACGTGATTTTCAAAAACTTATGATGTTCCGAATACAACTTACACGCTTTCATAATGCTTGATATGTCGTATGTTTGGTTTATCGGCATTATGCGAGTGCGTAGTTCGTCATTTGGAGCATGTAAAGACACTGCCAATCGGCACGGCAAGTCTCGCGCCACGCGCTCAAGCACCGGCGCAATCCCGGATGTCGAAAGCGTAATTCTTCTGCGCGACAGCCCCTCCCTTTCGTCCCACATCAAATTTTGTATCGCCCGGCTCACGTTGTCATAGTTGAACAGCGGCTCGCCCATTCCCATAAAAACCACATTCGACAGTCGATCTGCGCCAGGCGTCCACAAATGCAGGTAACCTTTCACTGCCAGAAATTGCGAGATTATCTCCTCGGCAGAAAGGTTACGTATGAAGCCACCGTATCCGGTGTTGCAGAATTTACACCCGACAGAGCAGCCTACCTGCGACGACACACATATGGTATTCCTGTGAGTTTCGGGAATGAAAACCGTCTCGATGGTGTTTTTGTCTGCAAGCTCCAGAAGAAATTTGACCGTACCATCCCGCGAGCGAGAAACTCTGGCTACCTCAGGTCTGTATATATGGAACATTTGGTCAAGCTTTTCCTGCAATGCTTTACCTATGTTCGTCATTTCAAAGAATGAGGTCTTACCGAAACGAAAAACCCAGGTAAACACCTGGGCAGCTCGGAATCGCGGCAAGCCGAGCTCTGAAAACACACCCTCTAGCTCAGACTGAGTATAACTTAAAATCCCGTGTTTCACCAGTCGCCAATACCGCCGCATCCGACCTGTATTTTAACATTTTGCAATCGAGATGAGGGGGCTATAGCCTGTTTCTCGCATAGGTTGCGAGGCAAAATCTTGCAGAGCAGCCCCTTCTTGCCATTTAGTTTGATTTCATTTGCTCGGCAAAAACTTTTTTGAACGCAATTTGCAACGTTTTTAATACACGCTACAAAACAAAGCTTTTTGCTACATTTATATTTAGTGTGAAGGTATAAACGATGAAAATAAAGGCACATAACAATATTATATTGAGGCGGTATAAACCACAAAGTCTGAGCAAAGTTGATAGTATTTCCTCCGAAGGCAGACGGAATGACTAAGTCTCCAGTTTGACCCCAAAAGCTCGAGCAGTCACGAATTATTGTTTTTTTCCAAAAGGGGCGAAGAAAAGCACCTGATTTGCCGAGCGGCAGTC
>JAFUUW010000026.1 GCA_017471265.1 Alphaproteobacteria bacterium | reverse complement strand
TTTGGTTCGAACTTACAGAACTCCGACAACGACAAAGTTGAATTTGTGGGATGTCTAGCTTCAGGAGATGTCCGACATAAGTATATGACGCCGACGTTTATGGAACTCTGGCGCGAGGCAAAGTTGGAGTATGACAGCTCCTTTGATAACAGCGTTGACATTTTGAATGATCGAAAGCAGGAGCTTACGCTGTATGCTGAGAAGGCTTTCGCCGATGGACATATCGATTTCAAAAGGGTTTTCGATTTTTACGCAAGCGAGCTTTCTGAAGATACACAATTTCGTGCCTTCATATTTCCATCGAATGGACACGCTACGGAGAATGGGACTACAAAACAAAATTTCGCTGTAGCATTCGGCAACAACATTTTGCTGAAGTTCAACTATGGCAATCGGGCTGCTGATACAGAAGCTGTGCTTGAGCAGATATGCCACAGGTTGTTTACGACGATGCCAAAGGATATGGAGAATTACTTTTTGCAGCATACCTCGAAAAGCGCGAAGGTTGCATTTCTGCTGTTGGATGGCGTTTTGGCATACGCTATCGGTAAGAAGTGGGTACATTCGAAGTTAGGAGAGCTCGCCGATTCACCACTACGTAAGGGCGATGATGACAAGCTAGAGACTTTGGCAGATTTCGTATTCCCGAAGCTTGAAAGCTACCTCAACTGGGAACGCAAAATCGATGAAGAATTTTGCGATGAGTTTATAAAAGCTGTAGAACTGCAATTCCCCGAAGCATACAAGTGCCCAGATGTCGTTTTGCAGAAATTTGCGCTGCGCATCGAAAGCGGGATAGATGCCTCGCTCTGTCAAGATTTGCTTACTTCTTCATTCAATGTGAAGGAGATATTTGAAAATCACCTGCATTATCCCCTTATCTTCATCGGGAAAAATTTGGGCGATCATACGCTTTCCTCTATCCAGTCGAAGATACCTTACAGAAATGACGATTTTCTCCTGCTAACAACGGACAACAAGGGGAGATTATTCATCATCATAAATACGAATGATGACGCGAAAATAACGCGCGCTATCGAAAAACTCCGTAAACTACAAACGCTTGAGATTGGGCACATAGAAGGGCTGTGATATGGAGCGCATACTCGTTGTCGATGATGATGAAAGATTAGGCGCACTTGTCGTCGAACTTTTGCGCCGAAATGCCTATGAAGCTGAAGCTGCGATTTCTGCAAGCCAAGCCCGCTCAAAGCTGCACGAGGCACATTTCGCTGCCATTTTGGTTGACTGGATGATGCCGGTTGAAAGCGGGATAGCTTTCATTAAGTCATTGAGGGCTTCCGCTTCGCACTTGCAAAACATCCCAGCGATTATGCTGACCGCTGTTGATGATGTCGACAAAAAGGTTATAGGATTTGAAGCTGGATACGATGACTACATAACCAAGCCGTTTGAAGCTAAAGAGCTGATAGCAAGACTTCGTGCCCTTATCAAAAGGACTACTACCGCAAGGGGGGATATTGCTGAGGTTCTGCGATTTGGCAATTGTGAATTTGATACAAAGAACGATGAGTTACGCTGCAATGGGGAATTGGTACATCTCTCAACGACAGAGCTAAGTTTGCTAAAAACTCTCTGCCAGCGACCAAATCAACCATTCAGTCGCTGCGATTTGGCTCGTAAGTTGGCATTCCAAGTTTCCGACAGAACCATCGATGTGCAGATTACTCGCCTGCGCAAGAAGATCGGCGACAATCAAAAGCAACCTACAATTATTCGAACCATACGGTATGTTGGTTATGCAATATATTGCGAATAGATAACCTACCGACTGGATATTGGTAGTCTAGATCACATTTGAAAAGCAAACTAAAACATTAAATCATCGAAGTTCATTTTTAATCTGCCATGTTTATAAGATCTTTTTTTACATTTTTATATTTTTAATACATTAACACTCATCTATCCATGCATCACTATAAATAACCTACCGGCTGGAAGCCAGTGGTTCTAGTCCATGCTTGGAAAGCGGATTAAAAGAGCAAGCTCTTTCAGAGTATTAACATCCTGAAAATATCATTTTTATGGTGTTCTTTTTGTTCCCCGTATATTTTCATCCAAACGCCGCAACAAAACACCCTATTATTCATAGGCTTTACCCTCATATAAAATATTGTTTTGCATTAAAACAAAAACTCTTCACTCAATATCACACTCCAAAAATACCTCACACCTTACCTTTATCTACTTCCCTTTGCACCTCTCTTCTTTAATCCTTGTAATTTTCCGTCGCTTTTACGTATTTGTGGAGCTACTGGAACCAGCATATGACCAAGCGGCACATTTTCACTTATTATATCCAAGCGACTAGCAGAGCGTACCTCCTCGCATATACGCATCTTTCAGATATCCACCATTTAACTCTTGCATAGAGTTGTTCGTTTTAAAACACTTTCAACCCCCTGGAAACGAATAACCTACCGGCTGGAAGCCAGTGGTTCTAGTCCACGCTTGGAAGGCGGATTAAAAGATAAAAGTGTAAACTTTTAGAATTCAGAGACCTTAAAATTATCCTGCTTATGGTGTGCCACTTGCTCCTCTATATATTTTTGTACATCCTTTGTATTTATCTGTCCGGACGTTACGAGAAAATATCCCCTTGCTCAAAGATGTTGTCCCCAATACCGTTTCCCTAACCAAACGTCATTCCACATTAAATTCACCAGGCATGACAGGAGACATCAAGTTTTTCAAGGAAAAGAAAAAATACTTTCTTAAGAAAAAATAGTAAAAAAATTTTTATAAAAATACTCACAAAAACAGCGAATGCTAGCATCACGCTTAGCCTCCCGCGTATTTGCTGGAAATGCGAGCTGGCACTCTTTCATAGAGAGTGTCAATATTTTCAAAATTTCCCTCGCATTTTTCTGCTACTTTCCTCTTTTATATATTGCACACCTTTGATACTACAATGTAACGACATCGAGACAGGTATAGGCTTGTGATCGAAGTTTATATTTCCGCTTATTATATCTGTGTAGCTGGCAGAGCATACCTTTTTTATCACATCTATACACCGCATCTATTACTGTATAACACTCAGCATCTATATTTTACACAGAATACTACACGATATTGCCCCAAATATGCTGTAAAAACTTCTTTTTATAGGCTATTCTTCACGCCATACTAAAGTGTTCGCTTAAAGGCGGGGGTTTTCACCCATTCCACGTTTTGGAAATAAAATGAACGAGGAGGGTAGGGGAAAGTTCTATCTTTAGATTGCATATGTGCGGAGAGAGGTTATGAAAAAAGCCTGAAGCACAAATGTAGGAAGGAGATAGATATATAAATTAAACAATTAAGATGAAACACATAATATTTTTCTTTATTTAATGCGTAAAAAACATTACCAATGTGTATAAAAAATCACTGGAGTTTGTAAATAATATTTGAAAAATAATTTTAAATTCACTTTCGCGCAATAATATCGAATTCAACTTAAATTTGAAGGGGGCTACAGATATTACAATTTGATGCTAAAACATCATAATGTGCCGATGGAAAACTCTATAGCCTTCTCGCACGTTGAAGCTTTCTGTTATTGCTCACAAATTCCATCTAAAGTTGTGGAATCACCTCCCTTATCTTCGAAACGTAATTTGCAACGTTGCTGCAATTTCTGGCAGAATATCCACGTGTCCTCGTAGCTCAGATGGATAGAGCGCAAGACTCCTAATCCTGAGGTCGTGGGTTCGAATCCCGCCGGGGACACCAGGACGCGGGAGATCTCGTCTTGTGCTACCATATCTGCGTTGCCTCTCATAGCGTGGAATTTATTGTCGTTGTTCGTGAAATCTTTGTGGAACAAGATATGGCACAAGGTTGCTGACATTCGTGTTGTTCGTTGTTATGCTGTCGTTTTGCCGTATTTCAAACCGTATACATTCAGAGCGATTTTAGCGGCGTCTCTGTGCATTCCGATTGGAGGGTTGGATGCTGTTATTGCGATGTCGCTCAAACCATACACCGATCAGGTTATGGTGGAGAAGTCGGCACAAGCCGCGTGGTACATCCCTTTTGCCATAGTTCTTTTTGCCGTTACTCAGGGGGTGTTGAATTATTTTGCCGCGTATTTGAACACTTGGGTCGGTGAAAAAGTGGGGCGAGATTTGAAGTTTAAACTTTGTAAGAAACTGCTTTCATATGACACTGCTTATTTCGATGGGACACAATCCGGAACAATCATTATGAAGTTTAGCTCCTTAGCTGATGCTGCTACCGGCGGATTTCTCGGGAAATTAAAAATGTTAGTATCCCGGATGTTTTCTACTATCTCACTCGTAGGCGCACTCATATACAATTCTTGGCAATTGTCTATTGTCGCCATAATAGCACTCGGATTGGCGTTTTTACCGGTTACCAGGTTGCGCAAGGATATAAGATCCGCCACAGAAAAATCAATAGGTGGAAATGCAAAACTCACCACAGTATACAACGAAACCTGCTCCGGAAACAAAACAATAACGGCTTACAACCTCAAACAGCGTCAGGAGACAAAATTTTTGACGTTGATGAATTCATTGGTGCGCATCCGTATAAAGTTAACGCAAAAGACAGCGTGGCTTTCGCCTGCTATGCACGCAATTGTATCTGTTGGTCTCGGAATTTCTATCGCATACGGGAGCCACCTAATAGTCTCAGGTCAGATAACCAGCGGGAATTTCGTTTCCTTCTTGACGGCACTCTTCATGCTATACAATCCGGTCAAGAGTATGGGGAATAACATCAAGGATTTTCAATTGTCTATTACTGCCATCGAAAGTGTTATAGAGATTTTGAAGTCGACAAGCAAGATAACGGATAGAGCAAACGCTATAACTATTGATGATTTCAAGACTGACATATGCTTTGACAATGTATCGTTCGAGTATAAGCCCGGCGTTCCCGTTTTAAAAAATATCAATTTACACATAAGAAAGGGCGAAACTTTGGCTCTGGTCGGAAATTCCGGTGGTGGAAAGTCAACGATAGCGAATTTGTTGCCTAGATTTTATGACGTAACCTCTGGGGCGGTGAAGATAGATGGCCTCGACATAAGGGATTACACATTGGAGAGCCTGCGAAATTGCATCTCCGTTGTTTTCCAGGATAACTTCCTGTTTTCTGGAACGATAAGGGAGAATGTGATGCTAGGCAATGAACATGCCACGTCTGAGGATGTTGAAAGAGCGTTAGATCTAGCTTGTTTGGGAGATTTTGTGAAGACGCTGGAAAAGGGCATGGACACCGAGATAGGTGAGCGAGGTATCCTTCTATCGGGTGGACAAAAGCAAAGGGTTGCTATCGCCCGAGCTTTCATCAAGGATGCCCCGATAATCATTCTCGATGAAGCGACGTCCGCTCTGGATAACAAATCCGAAGCTGTCGTCCAGAGGGCTATAGATAACTTAATGGAGAACAAAACAGTACTTGTGATTGCGCACAGATTGTCAACCATCAAGAACGCCTCGAGAATAGCTGTAATAAACAATGGCGAACTTGCAGAACTCGGTACGCATGAAGAGCTTATGGCAATAGAAAACGGACAATACCGCACACTCTACGAAATGCAGTTCAAAAAGAGTTAGGCGCGGCTAGAAGGGGAGTATACACCGAGCGGCTTTTGAAGTTGATGAAGGGGACTGACGGGCGGCATATCGTGAATTTATCGACTGTGCCTTTGAGATTATCCGTTCGATTTTTGGGGGAGTAGGATGGCAATTCTCATTTACATTGCGTTTTGCTGAACATATACGGATTTTCCCTGGACAGTCGGACATCAAACTGCGAGCGGTTGCTGAAACGGGTATCGACGTCCTAGCTCTAAGCTGAGCCGTCTTGTCCAAATTGCACCACAAAATCCACACAGCACACATTTGTGCATCTAAAATCAAAATCCCATACTCAACGTTTTACAAGCTTCCCCACGCCTTGCGCGTTTTGTGGGGGATGTTGTAGACTTTGCGTTAGGTTGTTTGTTCTTGCTGTTTTTTGTTATGTTAGCTTCCTGCTATTTGCTATCACCACGGGGGTTTTGTTCTGGGGTTTCCCGTGCCGTACATATGGCGGAGCAGGTATTGAAGCTATACGATGCTGTGTATATCACAGAAGATGTAATTCACAACAAGGTCTTTATGAAAGAGCTCGAGCAGCGTGGGATGACAAAGGTCGATTCGATAGAGGACGTACCGGATAACGCAGTGGTTATGTTTTCCGCCCATGGGGTGCCACCTCAGGTGGTTGAGCGTGCGGAACAGAAGGGATTGACTGTGGTTGATGCAACGTGTCCCACGGTGAAGTCCATTCAAAAAGAAGTTGAAAAGGCGGCAGAAGCAGGAAAAAAAATAATCATAATCGGCAACAGATCGCATGCGGAAATTATCGCACTTCTGGGATATGCCGGGGTCAAGAGCGCGTTCGTTGTGGGAAATGAAATGGATGTGGATTTGCTGCCTGATTTCTCCAAGGATGACGTGGTGTATTTCACTCAAACGACGTTGGATTGCCTTGCAACCGATGCCATAGTGAAAAAGATAAAAGAAAAGGTGCCTCACATTGAGTCGAGCACTCAGGATAATATATGCTATGCGACAAAAGAGCGGCAGGATGTGGTACGTCGT
>JAFUUW010000025.1 GCA_017471265.1 Alphaproteobacteria bacterium | reverse complement strand
TCCTTCAAGTCGTTCTTGGAGTATCCCGCGGATTTCGATGAAAAATGTTTTTTGAGAAATGCTGATATATGCTCCGAAATCTTCCCGTCAACCATACCTTTGAGGGCATCAAGCTGGTCTATTTTTATGCTATTCATCAAGCGCTTGGCTTTTTTTGCGTCGTCCATTGACGACATATGGTTGCCAAATTCGCCTTTATATTCCCGCATAAACTGAGGCGACAGATTTTGAAAAATCCAAGTTTGCCGAATATATTCCTCAGCCAACGCCGGATCAGTTTTCAATAGGCAATTTGTATATGCCCTGATGCCTTCGCTCGTTTTCGGGGGGTATCTCTTGAACCATTTCAGGAGGAGGGTATCAGGCACATCTGTCGTTGCATTTCGTTCGGCAATTTTCACCGTTTCATCAAAAAGCGGCCAATGTGGATTGTTGAAGAAAAATCGAAATACTGCCGAAGCATCGTTTGGGTTGTCCACTGCTTCTTTCCATTTTTCATACTTTTGTGTAAGCCTTTCTTCAGCCGTCATACAGTATGTGCTCTGGAAGGAGAGGATGATGAGCGCGAGGCATATTGCTTTTGCTAGGATAAATTTGTATAACATCCCTGTGCCCTTTCGTGGATACGCCCGATATGCTCACTGGTTCTATGGTTGCACTTGCAACTCCTCTTCGCAATAACGTTGTTGACTATGATGCCTTGGAAAGGCTTATTGAATGGCAGATCAAATGCGGTACGGATGCCATATTGGTTTGCGGTTCAACTGGCGAAGGTTTGCTCCTAAGTGAGGAAGAGCGTGGCGGGACAATCTCCGCTTCTGTCGAAATTGTCAAAGGTCGTGTGCCAGTCATAGTCGGCTGTAGCTCGTGCTGGACTGTGGACGCCCTGAAGCTGACAAGTCAGGCGGAGCATCTGAAAGCTGACGCTGTTTTGCTCATTGCTCCGTACTATGTCAAACCAACGCAACACGGGATTATCCAGCACTTCACGACGGTACACGAGAATTCGAATATCCCAATTGTGATGTACAACAATCCTGGACGATGCGCTGTCGATATGACCATCGATACGATAGTCGAATTATCGAAATTACCGCGCGTTGTCGCTCTTAAGGATTCCAACACGAACTTATCACGAGCTACATTTCTCAAATCGCGAGTACCTGACCTAATTCTCCTGTCTGGCGATGATCCAAGCCTGCCTGGCTATCTTGCTCACGGCGGCGATGGCTGTATATCCGTCGCAGCAAACGTCGCCCCGACGCTTGTCAAAAAACTGGTTTCAGCTTGGAAGAGCGGGGACACACATGCTATGCAGGCGGTAGCGGCAAAGCTAGCCCCTCTGAGTGAGGCTATGTTTGTTGAGCCAAACCCAATACCCGTCAAGTACGCTCTGTCTAAACTCGGTTTTACGGCGAACGAACTGCGCTCTCCACTTACGCCCGCCACACGGAAAACTATGGATACCGTGGATACGGTGATGGCAGAGCTGAAGGAGTAATAGAAGAATTGCAGATGGAGGAGTGAGGGGAGTTTCGGGTGGGGGATGTGTGCAGGGTTGTGGCTACAAAGACTACCAATCTGGATGACTTGGAAGCGGTTGTTGTTTTTGTACGTAATCACTCAGGTTGTGAATAATAGCATCGTTAGATTTTATATTTTATACAGAAGAGGGTAGAGTTTTGACTATAGACTGTGCCGTCGTGGGATATTGCGCATATCAGGGAAGTCTGTTTTCCGCTAGCGACCACGTCGAGAAGTTAGCTCTGCCATTTAAAATATGTCGAATTGGTTTTGTACACTATCATAAATTTAGAACATTACAAATACAGCTATGGAAGAAACTTTAATCAATCAAAAATCAAAGCTGTGGAAATCAAACTTCCGGCGGCGGTGGATGGAGAGCCCGATTTGGAGTTTATGGAAAATTACATTGAAGGAGCTACCATATAGCTTCCACAAAGGCATCGATTACTCCGCAACAAACAACATGACAATCCCACAAAAAGCGTCTCCTCAAAGCTCGCAAGCAAACGGTCTCTAGCACCACATAGAAGCCAACCGGTGGCACCTACAGACCTTTTCATCCCTCATAAACCACACCAACACACTCCCGCAGCTTTTCGCTACCAATGCAACTAGGTGGGGGTATGTGAACAGAACGGATTACTCCGCCGCCTCAAGCATACGTCTTTCGGCGATACGTGCACTTTTGCCAGTACGAGCTCGCAGGTAATACAACTTCGCGCGACGAACCTTACCATGCTTCAAGATTTTAACTTGGACATTCGGAGAGTAGAGGTGAAATAACCGCTCAACTCCCTCACCATTCGAGATCTTGCGAACCCTGAAGGAAGAATTTATTCCGCGATTTTTCTTGGCGATAACGACACCATCAAATGACTGCGTACGAGAACGAGTTCCCTCAACAACCTTGATATCCACTCTCACCGTATCCCCAGCGCGAAACGACGGAAAGAGTTTCCCCTCTGCCAACTTTTCCATCTGTTCTTTTTCAATCTGCTGGATCACATTCATAACAACTCCACAAAATCTCTCTCCCACACGGGGCAGTATACCAAAAGGTACAGAAAGGTGTCAAATACAGAAAGACTTGAAAAATACCTCCACAGATTTTAACTGCCCCCCAACAAACGCGTTGAGATAGTATCGCATTTGTTGGGGGCGAAAGCAGATCAGTCCTTTTTCTCTTCGTCTATTTTCTTCTCTTCCTCGTCCTTGATTTCCTTGTCTGCTTCTTCTTCCTTTGTTAACTTTTCTTCGTCGGCGATTTTCTCTTCGTCGATCTTGGCTTCATCCTTCTTCTCGATGTCCTTTGCCTCTATTTCAGGAAGTATCTCTTCTGTTTTCTTGTCCTTGTCTTCAGCTGAGCAGTCCTTACCATCTCCAGCGAAAGAAACAAAAGAAAAGGCAGCGAGCAGCAAGCTCAGAATGCTGATTTTCTTCATCATAATTATCTCTCCTACAAAACAAAAACCTGGAGCCCATTGCCCCATCTGTTTTCGATTTTAACCTTCAAAGGTTAATTTTTTGTTAACGAGCAAGAGGAAATTCCCAAAGGGGAAAATGTCGGTGCTACCGTGTTTCTCGGAGCTTCACGAATTGCTACAATCAATAGAGGATTTGAGCATTAATTTTGCCACTCTGAGTGAAACTGTTTGAAAAAGTAAAGACGTCGCCGTTTGAACGTGAAATATATGTACTGGGTCGGAAGATTTTTTCGTATAGCAATATGAAACTCGGCGTTTCGTACAATTTGTTTGATGGGGAAGAGTTGCTGGAGCCGTCGGCAAAAACAATAAGGAAATCTGCACAGTACATAAATGTCATTTACCAAAATGTTTCAAATAGAGGTGAAAAGCGTGATGACGATCTGGGGGTAATGCTGCATGCGCTGAAACGCCGTGGAGTTATAGATGAGTATATCCTCTACACTCCGGATTTGTCTCGCAAGCCATCGTATAACGAAAAGAAAAAGCGGGTGATTGGATTTGAGCTTGTAAAAAAACGCGGATGTTCGCACTTTTTGGGAATGGATGTTGACGAATTTTATCATCATGAGGAAGTCGAAAGGGCAAAAGAAAAAATTCTGACATGGAATATCAAAATTTCGGCTGTTTCAAAAATTGAATACTGGACGAATCCTGAATTGCAGGTAATTGATTGTGCTCGCTATGAGGCTTTTGTTCCATTTATTGTCAAAACAACTGTTTCTCAAAAAGTTACACTCGATGGATATTTCCCTTGTTTAGTCGATCCAACTCGGAAGGTAAAAGGACATGGGCGTTTCTTTCTATTTCCCAAACAGGAAGTTGCTATGCATCATATGTCATCTGTTCGTAATGATCTTGAAAAAAAGTTTCGAAATTCGACTTATAACCCTGAGCTTACTAAAGCCTACTGCAAAGAGTTGAAGAATGCTAAATTTGACGAAAAACTTCCCGACGGTTTTTATTGGAGTAAGGATAAAGTTGTTCGAAAAGTGCCGGATGTATTCAATGTTGGGGCTTATTTGAAGAAAAAATAATGTCATTCGTCGCAATCTTGAATGCACTATTTCGCTGGAAAAGTGATCGTGTTGGGAGTACCTCTGTTTTCACGTTCCGGTTTTTAGGATTGCTGCTTTTCCGAAAATTTGAAAATGAATTGCTGCGCGCATACAGACTTCTGTGCTGCTCGAAGGTATCTACGAAATGCTCCACCGTAGATAGTAGGGATTTGATGGATGAATGTCGCCGGCGTGCTACGATTCTTGTGTTCGATGCAGCGCTTGGAGGCGGAGCAGATGTGTACTTTCGTCGTTTCAAGGACGTGGAGCTCGAGGAGCGCAACGTCTTGCGTGTGCAGTATGTGCGGCAGGCGAAGTGTTATGTTTTCTCGCTGTTCGCAGGTCTGAAGCAATCTCCGCGAGTTTTGGTCGTCAAAAATCTGAATGAGCTGCTTCATTTCATACCGCAACTTCATCTGGATCAAATACTTGTGAACAGCCTAGTATCGTGGCGCAAACTGAAAGATGTACTCGGCTTGCTCTCTCAGATTTCGAAGAATGGGGTGAAGATCGTTTTCTGTCTCCACGATTATTATTCCTTCTGTCCCGCCATTAACCTTTTGAAACAGGATCGTTTTTGCAGCGTTTCGACGGCGGATTGCTTCAATTGTCCAGCCGCTGGCGATAGAAAGATACTTGACTGGCGCTGGATGTGGGGACAGTTCCTGTCGCTTGATGTTAGCGAGATACTGGTGTTTTCGCATTCCTCAAAGAAGTTGCTGCTCGAGGCATACCCAGATTTGCACATCAAGATTAAGCTGAAGCCTCATTATGTTCCATCGTTAAGAAAATGCTTCATTGAACCGCACACTGGTATAAACATCGCGGTTGTTGGACGCATAAACAATGCAGCCAAGGGACGGGATTTTCTGAATAGCCTGGAGAAGGTAATCGCCACTCATGCTGAAGTTAACCTGATTGTAATCGGGGCATACAACAAGGTTGATGCGGCAACGGTTGTGGTTGGAAATTATGATCGTGATGAATTGCCGCAGCTTTTGGAGAAGTACCGGGCTGACATAATTTTGATACCTTCCGTTTGCCCAGAGACTTTTTCCTACACAACATCGGAGGCTATGTTAATGGGGTTACCAGTTGCATGCTTTGACCTGGGAGCTCAGGCGGAGCGTGTTTCGGAATACGCTGAAGGGCTGATCCTCAAGAGCTTTGAACCGGACGTTGTTCTGCGAGAGATTGTTGATTTCGTCAAGGCTCAATCGGAGTAATCCGGAGAACGCCTTAGTGATGTATAATTACCTCACGGGAGTCAAAAAATCGATTTATTGTGAAGATAAAGTTATTGAGCGACGAGCTGATAAACCAAATTGCGGCTGGAGAGATAGTCGAGAGACCGGCGGCTGCGCTTAAAGAAGTCGTCGAAAATTCGATTGACGCTGGCGCTCGGAATGTCGATGTGTTTGTCCAAAACGGAGGAAAGCGTAAAATCGTAGTCTCGGACGACGGGGAAGGGCTAGATCGTGAAGATCTTCTTATGGCTATTCAGCGCCATGCGACGTCCAAATTATCCGGGGAAAACTTGTTTGACATACGCAGTTATGGTTTTCGGGGCGAGGCTATACCATCGATTGCGTCCGTCAGTGAATTTTCAATCGAGTCCCGAGGAGCTGGTATTTCCGTTGATTTTTCAAATCGTTCGGATATCTTTCCGTCTTCTGTCGGACGTGGAGCTAGAGTAAGCATAAAAAATTTGTTCGAAAGGACGCCGGCTCGCCTGAAGTTTCTGAAATCCGACGCTGTTGAGTTGACGCACTCCATATGCGTTGTCGAAAATATCGCTCTTACCTCGATGCTCGGTAAGAGTGTAAATTTTTCGCTTAGAACTGATGAACGTACGATTATTTCATTTAAGAATGATACTCTCGCCCAAAGGGTTGCAAAAATTATGGGCACAGAAATTTTTGAGCGTGCAGTGCATTTTGAAGAGCAAAGCGAGCATATATCTGTGCAGGGATACCTCTTTCATCCGACAGATAGTCGATATTCTCAGGCATTTCAGCGTATCTTCATAAATGGTCGAGTTGTCCGGGATAAGACGGTTTCCGCCGCACTTCGAAACGCCTACAAGGAGCTGATCCCGGCTGGACGCTTCGCTATAGCTGTGCTGTTTATCGACGTTGATCCGTTCTACATCGACGTCAATGTTTCGCCAACGAAATCGGAAGTACGTTTCCGCGATACTACATTTGCGCAGAAGTTTCTGACAGATGCCATAAAGAAAAATCTTGTGCAATTCGACAGGATAGCCATCGGTGTTGGCGGTGTTTCGACTATGCGTCTGGCGGTGAATTCGTCTTCTTGGCAGAATTGCGGAATAAACACAGAGGCGCCTTCAGTCGCTGTTGCGTCGGGTACTACGCGGTGCTTCCCACAGGAGCGTTTTTTTTCCGTGAGTGCGGTGAATGTACCTGGCAGATCTTTCACCACAGATCCGGCAAAAATGCCGAATGATGCTTCTTTTGTAGGGGCGGAAGAGGTTTTTAATCCTGTGGTTACAGGAAAAGGGGGTGAGGCGCCTAATTTTGCATTTACGAAGGTGGATGACGATGCTGAGACGGGGGTGGATGACGGTGCCAATACCTCGCAGTTTTCCCCGAAAGTTTGGGAGAGCTCACGGGATATTGGAGATGTTAAAGCTGCGGAGGTCGTTGCGGATAGCGAGGGAAGCCGAGAGCGATTTTTTGGTGAACCGATAGCGCAGATTTTTGATGCGTACATTCTGACGAAAACATCACGTGGACTTATGATAATCGACCAGCACGCGGTTCATGAAAAAATCACCCAAGATAGGATGCTGAAGGAGCTAACTAGTGAGAACCGACAATTTCTCACGACGCCGGAGACTATGGAGCTGACAAATGTCGAGCTTGAGGTTTATAAAACTGTCTCGCAGTCTCTTGTGAGTTGCGGATTTTCCTTGGAGCTTGCACAAAATTTATTGCTTATTTCAGCTATCCCGCAGATATTAAACATTCAGCAAGCTACCGAATTTATCAGAGACATATTGAGCGAGCAAGATGCCGTAAACGATATCGCCATCCTCGACAAGATACGGCGAAAGATCGCTGACAAGGCTTGTCATAACAGCATAAGGTTTGGACGGAAGTTATCTCGCGAAGAGATGGTTGCCGTACTAGAGCAGATGGAGCAAGTTCCATCAATTCACCAGTGCAACCACCACCGTCCAAGCTTTGTCGAACTTTCGAAAGCACAGCTTGAAAAAATGTTCAACCGAAGCTGACTATTTCTTCTTCGACGAGCCAAAGGTTTTGCCTTTTTCCTCAGCGAATTTTTGCGATTGCTCGAGCTTGAACTTACGTCTATAAGCGTCAGCCTTGTCCGCGATTTCTTTCCGCACTCTCTCCACTTCTATAGCTTCGTTCCTCGCCTTTATTTCTTTTTCAAGTTCGGCTATCTCTTTAGCTTGTTTTTGCTTCAGAAGTTCCAGCGCGAGTTTTTGTTCATTGAGCTTGGAATTCATTTCGCTTTTTTCATCAAAAAGGTGCTTTGAAAACAGCCGCTCGGCAACATTATTCTTTTGAGCCAATGTCGATTTCTTCATATTTTTGAAAAGCGATCCCGAATTTTTGATGAAGCCTTCTGTTTCCGAAGTTACGTTCGCAAGATTAGATGCTGCTTTCGAAATTTTTTGAGTTGTTTGCGTCAGTTGCTCCAATTTCGCAAATCCAGAAGTCGCAAAGCAAATCAGCACACAGGCTATGGGCAAGAATTTTTTCATATCAAACTCATCTATACCATTCACAACATAAAGCTTATATACAAAAGGTTAAGAAAAAGTTAACGTGCAAAACAAAAATTCAGAGGAGGGCAGGGGGATTTGCTCCAATACGCCTTAATTCTTCAAACCTCAGCTTTTCTCACATTGATGCCACATTTTTTTTTGCGTGCACGCATCTTTTCTTATTTTTATTGCCCCTAAAAACAGAAACTATTTGAGCTCTTTAAAGTAGTTTGGGATTTTCACCCCACTGAGCATTCACTTCTAGCGATATCTGATGTCGTCGACAGAGATTTTGCTTGACACGTGTGCAGAGCATGCCCTGTTAACCGCTTCAAGCTTTGCATCCACATTGTCGATTGTAGAGCAGTTCTTGCGTGTTCGAAATTATTATACGAAACATTCATTTTTCGGCATCAGTATTGAGAAAATGAGATTGAGAATTTCACAGTTGAATTTGTGACTTAACTAAAATATTGGCGTAACTTGCAAAAAATCTCATAAATTTCTGTATCACTTATTTTGTAAGCTCGAACTTTTTGGCAATTTCAAAATTTAGCTCGCGTGTTATATTTTTACGAGTTGCATACCTTGTCAAAATTATTATTGTATAGCAAAAATATGAATTATGATTATTGCTTCGATATAACCAACAGTAATAAGCCTTTATCAATAAGCAACCTAAATTTTCCGATATCCACGCAGTGGTTGTGTGCATCCATTATTCATTGTTTGTATTAAACAACCTAATCTACGGTTGCCGTTGATATTGTTTCCTTGAGCTACATAAAACTGTGTATGGAATACCTAATCAACAAAACGACGGCTACTGCTGGAAGGCAAAATTTCTTCAGCGTAGCCGTCCTCAAAACGTCGGAGCTCCGTATGCAATTTCGAGCTATCCCTCGACCTTCATGATTACCACTGGGTATCTTCATCGAGGAGCCAGATGTACCGCTTTCATCGAAATAAAAAACAAACCATAACAACAAAATACGCGTCGAAACTTATAAAACCAGTTTCGATTCCTCTGCTTCGAAATACATCAGATGACGAACTACTCCCTGCAATATACTTCGTCTCTTAAGTTCAGCACCTTCACCCCTATCGCTACAGCGCCGTATTTTTTGACGCGGGTCGCCCCTGGGAATGATTTGTACATCTCGAGTGCATCGTCGAATGATTTTGCAAAAGGCACCATATTTTGCCATCCTTCGCCGAGCAGCATATCCTCGAATGTCGGGTACGCATTCAAAGCCGTTATCTGACATAGGACATATGCTTCGCCATTATGTAGGCAGAGCGCTTTTCCCGGCTTAAGTTGTCGAATTTTTTCGCTATAGACGCGTCCCTCGGCTTTCTTGGTACCTTTCATTATGTGTTCGATGAATGGGCGTCTAGCATCGCTTATTATGGAGAGGTAGAAGTCGGCGTGAGGCAATTTCAGAGGCGGGAAATGGATAAATTTTACGGTGTGCCGTAATGTTCTCGGTAGGCGGAACGTCTTTGTCAGCATTTCGTATCCGAATAATGCATATGCTAACTTTTCAAAGGGTGCGTTTTGCTGCAATGCACTTGAATAAGCGGGTAAATCCAAATTGTCGAATACGCCATTGCTCTTGATAAATTGAAAAATCTTCGGACTTCTGGTTTCACGCAATGTCAGAAGCAGCTCCCTTTGTACTCGCTCTATCGAAAGTTTCCGGATATTGGCAGCTTCCGCTCTGATAACATCTGCATACCTATCAGAAAAGTCGTCAAATTTCGCAGCAAATCGATAATACCGCAAAATTCGCAGGTAATCCTCTTTGATACGCTCCCTCGGATCGCCTATGAAAATCACTCGACCACGTTTCAAGTCGTCAACGCCACCGAAATAATCGAACAGTTCTCCGGATTGTGAGACGTACAGGGCATTCATCGTAAAATCTCGGCGCTTTGCATCCTCTTCGAAATCTGACGTTACGGCGACATCACATTTTCGTCCACGGCAGTTTATATCACGTCTGAGTGCCGTCAACTCAAATTTCACTCCATCAATTATTACGGTTACCGATCCATATTTCAGCCCGGTAGGAATAACCTTAAAACCTTCCAATTCCAGGCTACGTTGCACGGTCGATATGCCTGCATTCACGGCTATATCGAAATCATCAGTGCGTTTGCCCATTATGGCGTCCCGAACACAACCTCCGACAAACCTGCCATCTATGCCGCATCTATTGAGTGCAGCAAGCAGATGCTTTGTTGAGGGAAAATTCAGAAAATAAAAATCGAAATTGCCACTTAAAGGCATCATAAATTAAGTGCCAATCTTTGCTTTTCTATCAGGGTATCCTTGGATTTTTTGGCATACTTCAAAAGCGTCGAAAACTCCTCTTCAGAAAATGGGCGTTGTTCTCCGCAAGCCTGAATTTCTACAATTCCACAATCCGACATTACGAAATTTGCATCCACCTCAGCGTTTGAATCTTCAAAATAGTTCAGATCCAAAATAGGTGTTTTCTCAACAATGCCGCAGGATATCGCGACGACATGGCTTTGTATTGGATTTTCTCTGACTTTTTGTTGTTTCAGGAGTTTCATGCAGGCGAGATACATCGCAACAAACCCGCCTGTTATCGACGCAGTTCTCGTTCCTCCATCAGCCTGTATGACGTCGCAGTCAATCTTGATCTGCCGTTCACCAAGCGAGGAGAGGTCAACGACCGAGCGGAGAGAGCGACCTATGAGCCGCTGGATCTCCTGCGTCCGCCCGGATTGCTTGCCTTTTGCAGCCTCGCGGTCGGTACGCTCTTTGCAAGAGCAGGGGAGCATCCCATACTCAGCAGTAACCCAACCTGTCCTGGTATTTTTCAGAAACATCGGAACTTTTTCTTCGACAGTTGCGGCACAAATAACGTGAGTGCCTCCAAATTTAACGAAGCAGGAACCATCGCCATATGGATAATAATTCGGGATTATCGCAACATCCCGTAACTCATCAACTCCACGTCCTGCAAATCTCTTGAACACAACACACCTGAAAACGACAGAAGACGCGGACAGTGTACCACTTTTGAATGCAAGCCGTGCACACAGGTTTGCGGAGATTAACGAAGTTTTCGAAAGCTCGGGTCATTTTGAATTATTGTTTTTTTCCAAAAGGGACGAGAAAAATAACCTGATTTGCCGAGCGGCAGTCAAGCTTGGAGGGCGTAGCCCGGAAAGCAAGCGTCAGCGCAGCGTGGCTTGACGGCAGCACGAAAGGCAAATCAGTACAATGCGTCCCGCCTTTTTGGAAAAAATAATTTGCCCATTTTCTCTTTTCGATTTGGGCTTAACGAAACAAGAATGCTAGAGATGTATCGAAATAACAAGAATTCATATTCGACACACGATGTCTTATTTAACCATTCCGGCACTCACGTGCTTGTGCCATTTCATATAAATCGAGATGCCGAAGTTGCATATTATGCGGATGGCAATTGAAGCTGAGCAGACCTGCCAGATGTCCATAAGAGTCAGCGGTTCAGATGCCAAAATCCACATACCCACTAGGGTGAATACCAATGTATCTAGACATACGTTTGATATGAACAGCGAGATGTTATGCTTAACAATCTCCGATTTCAGGCATCGTATCCTGTTGACTGCATTGAAAAGCCAAATTTCGCTGAGTTGAGAAACGAGATATGCCGCATACGATGCAATAAGTATTCGCGGCAGCGGAGTAAATAGCTGCTCCATAGCTCCGATGTTTGCATCCATAGTTTCCTTTGATATGCCAAATGCTGGATACTGTGCATAATCAATCGGCTTGTGTCCAAGTGTCAATATCATACTCGCGATGAAAAGAACGTTCATAAACATACTGAGGTACACGGCATTTTTCGCTTTAGCAGCCCCGTGTTCTAGGTTGATTAGATCGCATGCGAGAAAGGAGGAGCAAAACACTGGTGCTCCGAGCAGTACCGCCATATTCAAAAGTTCATACGATGTCGCGTACAGAGCTTGGATGTTTGAGATAATGCCAACAACGACCATATAAGCGCAAAGACCGGCGTACCCAAAGTGCCTGCCGAAAAATCTCACGGCAACTGCGCAAAAGCAAAAACTCAAGAGAGAGACGACGACACTCGGACAATGCCGCAAGGTGAAAGCCAAATCGGAAAACAAACCATCGATAGACATAAAGTACTACGCAAAAATGGGGAGCACACAAGGCACTCCCCAAGAACAATCAGAAGCTGACTTTTGCCCCGAGCACAATCAAGTTACAACGCTGTTTCCTGATAGCATTCCTATCCTTGTCGGCAGAGAATATACTGTTGTACCTCTTACATGCCTCTTCAGTTGACCTCGTGGAAACAAAGTCATTTTCGAGAAAGAACAACAGACCATCACAAACCTTGTATTCGACAACAGCAGTCAACATGTTTCCCTTTGTTTTTTCGCCAGCAGCAACTTTACGCTGTGTATGGTGGAAGACCGTAGAGAACGCCCAGTTTTCATTGAATTCGTATTTCGCACCAACGTTCCACGCACGACCGGCATTGCAGTTTGCTGACGACAGAAAGTTTCCGACATTGTCAGCTACGACCTTCGGCGTTCTGGAACGACCGTTGTTGATAAACCCGGCTCCAATCGAAAATTGCTTATACCCAACCGTAGCACTCAGGTGGTACGACCTCGCATTTCGCAACTTCACATCATCAACTTCTACGGCAGTACCATTACTTTGCACGTCAATTTTTCGCGTATTCTCCATAAGGTAAACACCGGAAACCTTAGTAGACAAGCCGTTCTCAAAGTTGTGAAAATGGCTCAACGCAAGGACAATATTATTTCTTCCAGATGGCTTTTGCTCCCCCTTGTTTTTCACAAACATTCCAAGATCGTTTCCATTTGAAGAACTGCCAGCATGCCGATCTTTGTTGGCATGCCCATGCATCTTCGTGTCAGGAGTAATAGACGCAGCGAATTGGAAACCAGCTATACGCGGCGAATAGTACACGAGCTTCGTCGCCTTGCTGGTATATCCGATCATATGGACTGGTGATATGACACCTGCCGCATAATCCATATCGTTTGGAATTGTTCCATCAACACCACAAGTTCCATCAATAAGTTCCTGACCGCTATACACACACTTCGCATCAGGACCTTTCACGTTCCCAAAGTGAATTGTACCGAAATTGTCCCATGCCAATATGATGTACATCTTGTCGACCCCCGTATCACCTTTCATTGAGTCGACATCGATTACGGCGCCATAACGCAAACCATTCTCCAAAGCTCCTTTTGCCTCAAAAGCTATGTTTGCTTCACCACCGGCAAATCTCGTCATAGAGGTATCCTTGCTGGCTTTTTTAGCAGCAGATGGATTGCCCTTATAATACGTATTTTTAGGCGAACCAAAGCTCGAATGTACACCAGCAGCACCAGAGATGATTAACTGAGGTTTGTTTTGCGAATCTTCCTGCTTCACTGACTTTTCCTGCTTTTCAGAGTCAGCATTGTCAGCTGGAGCGGCAAGCGCATCAAACCAAAAAAAAGATGCAGCAGAAAGTAAGACAGTACCCAACACCAAACGATTTTTCATAAAATCACCCATCGAAAATACACCGCACCCGGTGTAAGGATAGCGAGATTTACAATCAGGGATAGAAAATAATTAAAAAATTCTTAACTTTTCTATATATGTTGCAGGGCGGCAACAGACAGTAAACTCTTACATCCACAGATTTTATTTGCAAAACGTGGGAAGGGTAAAAAACAAAACAAATAACTTCGTCCTTCTTATTTTTTTAATTAGCTTCTGAAAATTTAATATCCTCAATTTTACTCACTTCACGACAAGCCAATGTCCCGCTCTCCACTTCACATCTACGAAACTGCCTTGCGAATACGAAGTGCATTCATTACAGGAGTCTCACCCTACTCCTCCTCTTCATCCTCTGTTATTTCCCCTGATAGTACGGCTCTACGTTGGGACTTTATAAACTCGTGCAGTGCTTTTGCAGGATCGACGTTTGATGTGGGTTCTGTAATCTCGGGGATTGCCTTGGCGGAAATGTCGCCCACGTGCTTACCCAGTGCTCCACAGCAGTGTTTGTATCGCTTTCCGGAGCCGCATGGGCAAGGAGAGTTTCTGGAAATAGCAGGGGTAGCCTCTGTAACCGCTGGTGTTAGTCTCTCCTCTTCCGATATTTCAGATGACGCGGCTTCCGTATTATTGAGCGATGGCAACTCATCCAAATCTATCTCAAATGCGAATGCTGCGGTCAACACGTCTTTTTTGACCTGGGCAATCATATCTTGGAATAGGTTAAACGCCTCAAATTTATACTCGTTAAGTGGGTTCTTCTGGGCGTACGCACGAAGGTTGATACCTCGACGGAGATGCTCGAGCACAAGCAGGTGATTGCGCCAAGCAAGGTCGAGCGTTTTCAACGAAATCTCCTTCTCAACGTACTTAATGAGACGCTCGCCGTACTTCTCGATCCGCGAATCGCGCTTCGACGTTACCATATCTCCCAGCTTCTGCCGCAACAGCTCGACGGTCATCGTCGGATCTTCTGATATTTCTTTGTCGTCCAATTCAATCTTGAACATACTTTTCATCGTGCTGTTCAATTGTTCAACGTTCCATTCCATAGGAACGCTTCCCTGAGGAGCGATGGCTACCACCAGTTTGTCCAGGACGTCCTGGATCATATCCGTAATCTGCGGCGTTGTATCCTCCGATTTCATAATTGCCCGCCGCTGCTCGTATATCATCTTTCGCTGATCGTTCATAACGTCGTCGAATCGTAGCAACTGCTTTCGGATATCAAAGTTGTACGCCTCAACGCGCTGCTGCGCTTTCGCTATAGCCTTCGAGATCAAACGTGAAGAAAGCTCTTCATCCTGCTTGCAAGACTTGCGAAAATAGTTGATGAAGTTTGGAGATCCGAACTTACGCATAAGATCGTCTTCGAGGGAAATAAAGTATTTCGAAGCCCCGGGATCTCCTTGACGACCAGAACGTCCGCGCAACTGGTTGTCTATGCGGCGACTGTCGTTTCTCTCCGTACCTATTACGTATAGCCCTCCAAGAGCTGCGACTTCATC
>JAFUUW010000024.1 GCA_017471265.1 Alphaproteobacteria bacterium | reverse complement strand
TCGACCGTGAGAAAAATCTGGTGCGTCCTCTGAATTACCCAAAAGGGACACCTGGACACGGATTTACTATCGTTGAGCTGCCTTTTTCAAAGCGTAAGATTATTGTCATCAACCTGATAGGTCGCCTATTTATGGAGGCAAACGATGATCCATTCGTTGCCGCTGATGATCTCCTATCTCAATACAGGCTTGGCGCAAATGTTGATGTAATCTTTGTTGATTTTCACGCCGAAGCAACTGCCGAAAAAGTGGCGTTGGCGCGTTATCTTGATGGTCGGATTTCCGGCTTGGTTGGCACACATACGCACGTTCCAACTGCTGATGCTCAAATACTTCCAAAGGGCACGGGGTACCTTTCCGATTGCGGAATGTGTGGGGATTACAACTCCTGCATAGGGATGCATGACGAGGCTCCAATCAAAAGGTTCACGTCCAAAGTCGATGCATACGCTCGGATGACGCCAGCACTTGGGGAGGCTACGGTTTGCGGTGTCGTGCTGGATCTCGATGATGATACCGGGCTATGTCAGAGAATTCACACTTTGAGGGTTGGCGGTTTCCTGCAAGAACAAAAGGATTGCGATGGTTTCGCGATCTGATTTAGCTCATAACAGAAGGTATTCCGACATATTCAAGAAACTTGTCGAGATTTATGTCGAGACTGGTGAGGCTGTGGGGTCTCGCTCTCTGTCAAAAGCGCTTGAAAATCCGCTTTCTCCGGCGACTATTCGAAACGTTATGGCAGATCTCGAAGAGCTTGGTATCTTATGTTCGGAACACACCTCTGCAGGGCGAAAGCCTACGGAAAAAGGTTGGCGCTTTTTCGTGAATACCCTCGTTGAATCCGCAAACATATCGGAGCTCGAGGTCGATGAACTTGCAGAAATAACAAAAGATTCTGCCGGAAAGAGTGTTGAAGATATCCTGGAGCACGCGACAGATGTCCTGTCCGAACTGGCAAATTGCGCAAGCCTCATACGAGTGCCGACTGTAAATTCCGAAGTTCGACATATCGATTTCGTTTTGCTTAGTCCTGGACGAGCAATAGTCGTCATCGTCAACGAAAATGGTGTTGTCGAAAATCGTTTGATAGAAGTTGCATCGGACATTTCATCAAGTGTTCTCGAACGAGCGACTAGATATATAAACTCAAAACTTTCCGGCTCAACGCTCGATGCGATACGAGAAGAATTGCAGAACGAACTGGATTTTCAAAAAGAAGGATTGGATGAGATAACAAAAAATATAGTCGAGCAAGGTCTGGGTTTTGTCGCAGATGATGCAGCGGAAAACGGCAACAAACTTATCGTCAAAGGGCGCTCGAAACTGGTGTCAAAAGCTGGAGAAATTCTTGATCTCGAGGAGCTTTTGCGAAAGCTTGATGAAAAGAAAACCCTAAAGGACATACTGGATAAATCGGTCAATGGACAAGGGGTACAGATATTCATTGGCGCTGAAACAAAAATGTTTGAGATGTCCGGGTGCTCCCTGATAGTTTCTCCATACAAGAACAAGAAGAAGTCGCTTGTCGGTGCAATAGGTGTCATCGGTCCTTCAAGAATGAGCTATAGTCGCGTAATCACGCTTGTGGATTACACAGCCAAACTCCTCGGGAGCATCGTCTGATGGAGACAACAAAACTAACCGTCGCAAAAATCTGCCATGAGATGGCGGGTTACCTGAGCGTTATAAAATTCATACAGGAAGATCTGACGAATACTGGAGCTGCGCTTGGCTCAACCGAGCTTAGAGAGCTTTCGAAAAATCTCGATTTACTCTCACTCACGATGGAATTCTTTCGCAATATATATTCCGGATCCGAAACTCGCAAGATGTTACTGAACATAATGAACCTGCGAGGTATTGGCATATCAGACAAAAACGATATTTTGTCAAACTCAACAGGAGCTCTGCAGAATATAATTTGCGGCATGTTATACATTTTGATGAAGTCGAGCAAAGTCGGGGACGATATAGCAATTTCCGGCGATAGCGATTGCATTGAGATACAGTCTCCAGCCGGCAGGATGCTTCCGAAAAGCGTCTTTGACGCACTGACCAATGATGGTGTTTCCCCGGATGCCTTCAACATCTTTGCAAAATATATAAGTCAACTTGCCACTTCCGCATCGTTCGATATTTCGTTGGGTAGCAACGACGACCACCTCCAGGTGAAGATATGCAAAAGATGACCATCGTCGATGAAAAGTTTTACGGCAGACTGAAATCGCGAAGCTTAACAAAGCGACAGTCGGAACTATTTGATACGCTCTTTCCAAAGCTTGAAATCAAGACGTTCACTGACATCGAACAGGCGCTGCCGAATTATGACAAGGTTTTACTAGAAATAGGTTTCGGCAGCGGTGAGCATTTGGCTCAAATGGCAAGATCGCACCCTGCAGATTTATTCATAGGCTGTGAACCATTCGTTAACGGTGTAGCTTCTCTTCTGATAAAAATTGACGAAGAGAAAATCCAGAACATACGCGTTTATCAGCGCGATGCCAGATTTCTTATAAAGGAACTCCCGAACAATTTTTTGGATGGCGTGTTTCTCCTGTTTCCGGATCCGTGGCCGAAGCGAAAGCATATTAAGCGGCGCTTTCTCCAGGACAAAACCATAACCGATATATATACTCGCCTGAAGCCGGGGGCATTTTGGCGTGTGGCGTCTGACCACAAAGAATACAGAAATTGGATACTCAAGATGTTCGGTCAGGATAAATTTCGCGGTCTTTTCACCGCTGAGCTCTTCGATCGACGTACGCGCCCAAGCGAAGAAACGTGGGCAAAAACACGGTATGAACGGAAGGCTGAGGACGAGATCCTATATGCGATATACACAAAGGTGATTGATGGAGAATAGAATGAATGGATTTGGAAAACAGAGACAGGCTTGGCACAAAAGGGCAATGGGAATACGCGAACGGAAGTCCTCTTGCGAAAATGGAGCAAATTCCAATACGGAGGTGATTATAGATGAAGGCTACGAACTTCACAATTCCGACTGTCTTGAGAAGCTGGCTGAAATGCTTGCAGATACATTTGATATGGTTTTTGCAGATCAACCATATATGCTTTCGAATGGTGGTATATCCTGCCAGAACGGAAAAGTTGTCTCTGTAAACAAAGGCGGATGGGACGCCAGCAGAGGTTTCGAAGAGGATTTCGAGTTTCACAAAAAGTGGCTGACCGCCTGCAAGCGCGTCCTAAAACCAAACGGAACGCTGTGGGTCTCCGGCACATATCACAGCATCTATTCCTGCGGTTTCGCTATGCAGTTACTGGGATTTCACATACTGAATGACATATGCTGGTTCAAACCGAATGCCAGTCCGAATATGTCCTGCCGGTACTTCACTGCAAGCCACGAAACTTTGATTTGGGGGCGAAAAAGCAAAACGGCGAAGCATATATTCAATTATAACGCTATGAAGAATGGGGACTTCCCAAAGGATTTCATCAAAAAGCCAAACACACAAATGCGCAGTGTGTGGTCAATAGCAACTCCGTCAAAATCCGAAAAAACGTTCGGTCGACATCCGACACAGAAGCCCTTGGATTTACTGGAGCGTATCGTTTTGGCATCAACGAATGAAGGCGACCTTGTGTTGGATCCGTTTATGGGTAGCGGAACAACTGGTGTAGCTGCGCTTAAGCATGGACGCCGGTTTGTGGGTATAGAGAAAGATGCGGAGTTTTTTTCGTTGGCTGAAAAAAGAATTGCCGCCATTGCCGGTACGCGACGATGAAGGAACATGGCACTGGTGGTGCCAACACAAAAACGGGGACGCTTTTCGAAGGCAAGACGGATTTGCGTACCTTCCTGAGCCTCCAACCTGGCTACTTGTGCGAAAATGACAAAAGGGGCTGGGTATCTGTCAGCTATCGCGGCGAGAAGGTCGCAGATATCTTCAAAAAAGGTGCTTTGTACAGATTTTTGCAGCATCGGCAGATAAATTGGAAATCCATTTTATCGAAAAAATTACTGCCGGATAATGCAATTTACGTAATAGCAAATAACACATTCTTTATCATCGAGTGTAAGTTTCAAAAGGTCATCGGCTCGGTTGACGAAAAGCTGCAGACCTGCGACTTCAAGAAAAAGCAATATCAAAAGTTACTCGCCGCACTCCACATAAATGTCGAATATATTTACCTTCTGAACGACTGGTTCAAGAAGCCAGAGTACCGCGATGTCTTGGAATACATAATCTCTGTCGGCTGTTCGTATTATTTCGAGCACATTCCTCTGTCCAAGTTTGGACTACAAGTATAAGGTTAACCGGCGCCATCACTCCTGTGATGTTGCAGTGCATATTCGCACGCTTCGGCTTCAAGCTCGGTATTCAAAAAGCTTCGTAGGTTTATACGTCTATCCCGTATTTTATTTTCAATAGCCGCTATAGCGCCTGAAAATACCTTGTACTGCGCCTTGCTAGAACCATTTGTTTTACTTGTGTCAAAAGAGACGTCATCACAATCAATGCAAAGAGCCTTGAGCTTGGATGTAATATCGGTCAAAACAGACGATATCTGTGCAGTTTTATCTTGAGGTTTGCTCTTTTCTTTTTGCAATCTAGCTATCTCTCTATCACTGACATACCCCTCCAAGTCTTTTTTTACCTTAGGCGTCAGGTAGTATTCTTGGTTTGGGGGAATAGACAACAAACGCGGAATAGATGATTTTTTTAATTTGACATTTTTACTGTTTTTATTTTTAAATAAATTAAATTTATTATAAATTTGCAAATATTTATCAATAGATTTTATCAATTTATCAAAAACAAATTTGAGACTGACAATGGATACGTCTTCATCTGCGGGATCGAGATCAACGTCAAACATATTCTCAACATCACACTTAATAGTCTCAAGTAAATCACTCCAATTCTCTAATCTATAGTTATTATATAACCTTCTGCATACAGCAGCAAATTTTGAAATATCAAGTTCGTTAAGATAACTAGTTCGCTGTTCCCAAAACAGACTAACAGTTTCAGATATATATTTAGGTAGTTTAATTTTTGTTATTTTTAATCCTTCCGCATTATCCAATAAAATTTTGAACGTTTTACTGTGTTCTTTCAATTCACTCATTTTACTTGATAAATTTCCAATTTCACTGCCCCTGCCGTCTACATAATCGTCATCTGTACTGTAATAGTAAAAAGTTTTCACTATCTGGGGATCAAGTTTGTCGTCTTTCGTTTCTTGCATAGCTCCAATAAATAACCACATCCAATCTCGAATAGAATCCATAAAGTGGAGCTTTATATTTAGATTTTTTTCAGATAATATATCTTTAAGTTCCAACCTCTCCTTGAGCCTCGATTTTCGGGTGCATTCCGCCTTCATATAATTTCGCAAGTCGGTGTCATAATTTTTGTAGGATTGAATTAAATCTGATACATTTTCTAGTTGTTCGGGTAGAGGCTGAAAGGTATTCTCTGCGAAACTTTTCGCTTTACCGATATTAAGTGTCATAGTTCTGAAATCAAATTCCATTGGATAAAATGTATCTGTCTTTGCTTCAGTATCATTAGCCCGCAGGACATAAGACTTGGAAGGTTCGCCCAAAAACCACTTTTCGAAAACAAACGGCTTTTTGTCGCGTACGGTATCGAGCGTCGAAACCGTAGGAACTTTGGAAATATCATCACTGTAATCATCAAACCGAATATATCCACAAAGAATTTTTGAAGTAGTCTCATACACTTCATCTTCGGATTCGCTACTGTCGCTAATATCAATATCATCGATGTCATTTGACACACTTTTTTTGGGAGCATATCTTTGAAAAGTGTTATCAAAATAAAAATCACCAGAGACGCCAGGAGCGATTTTTACAGGCTTAGAAAATTTTGAGCGACTGGTGGAGTATAAACGATCCTGGTATTTTTCACTCCAAATTATTTTCTTCATTTCATCCAGATACTCCGCTAGTCTCAAATCACGTACGTATATCTTTATATCTCGCAGAGCAGTTTCGAGCATTTTCTTATGTGGCTCGAGCAAATCCCGCTCTTTAAGCGAATTACACGCTTTTTCCAAAATCTTCAAACAATTGTCAGT
>JAFUUW010000002.1 GCA_017471265.1 Alphaproteobacteria bacterium | reverse complement strand
CCGGTTGCGACATAACTTTTCCAATGACGACGGTAACGGGTACGGAAAATATATTGATGGCAGCGGTTCTTGCAAAAGGGACAACAAGGTTGATTAACGCAGCCATGGAGCCTGAAGTCGAGGCATTCTGCGAACTTCTGAACAAAATGGGAGCGCACATAACGGGAGCTGGAAGTTCGACGATTACTATCGAAGGTGTTGACGCACTGCATAGAGCGGAGTTTGAGATAATTCCCGACAGAATTGAGGCTGGAACATACGCAATTGCCGCTGCTGCAACCAATGGAAAATTGCTATTGCGGAATTGCCGTTATGATCATCTGACGTCGTTTTTCGAGACATTGTTCCTGGCCGGGGTAACCTACGAGGATACCGGCAGCGGTGTACTGGTATATCGCAATGGAGATACGATTTATCCAATGGATATACGAACGGCTCCGTATCCTGGATTTCCAACTGACCTGCAGGCGCAGTATACGGTTCTTATGTCCATCTGCTCTGGGGCTGCATCTGTTACGGAAAATATATTCGAGAATAGGTTTATGCACATTCCCGAGTTATCGCGGATGGGGGCTAACATATCGGTTCATGGTCGAGTGGCAGTTATCACAGGAGTACCCCACCTCTCGGGGGCGCAGGTTATGGCAACAGATCTGCGAGCATCGGTTTCTCTCGTCATAGCGGGGCTCATCGCTGAAGGCGAAACCATAGTTAATCGGTTGTACCATATAGATCGTGGGTACGAGCGGATTGAGGAGAAGCTCACTGCTTGTGGAGCGAATGTCGAGAGATTTGCTGTATAGGCGGGCGGTATGTCGTTTTTCAAAAAGCTGAAATCCGTTTTCTCAAGGCTAACCGGTAGCGCTTCGAAAATCGATGAATTCGAACTAGAAGATACGTTGATTGAGGCAGATTTTGGCGTTGAGTTAGCTGCTAAGTTGACAAAAGAGCTGAAGCGAGCCGACGATCTGTCCGCAGCACTAAAGGTGAAGCTTGAAGAAATTATGCTGCCACTGATTGGTGAGATGCAGATCGACAGGGAAAAAAAGCCTTTCGTGATTGTGCTCGAGGGAGTAAACGGAAGCGGAAAAACGACGACCATCGCGAAGTTGGCGCGTATGTTTCAGCGGCAAGAATTGACTGTGGACATAGCCGCTTGCGATACGTTCCGTGCCGCTGCAACCGATCAGCTTTCTGAATGGGCAAATAGGCTCGGGTGCCGTATATTCAAGGCAGACGCGCAAAGGGATCCCGCAAGCGTTGCATTCGAAGCGTTGAGTGGAGCTAAGACTGCTCAAAGCGATGTTTTACTAGTGGACACAGCGGGGCGACTGCATAACAACACAAATCTGATGACTGAGTTGGCAAAGTTGCATCGCGTTCTGAATAAGCTTGATGAAACAGCTCCGCATCTCACCGTATTGGTTCTGGACGCTACGACAGGACAAAACCTTGTCGACCAAGTGCGAGAGTTCGGGAAAGTTCAACCACTCTCCGGGGGCATAATAACCAAGTTGGACGGACACGCTAAGGGAGGAGCGATAGTCAGAATTGCCGATGAATTTAAATTGCCGATATTGGGCGTAGGCAAAGGAGAACGTGAAACGGACTTCGAGAAGTTCTCGATAGACAAGTTTTTGAAGGATCTGATGGGGTAGTGATATGTGCAGCTGCTGCGGTCATTCGTCCAATAGATTTTGGCTTTATATCATTGCCATAGCTCTGGGGATAGCCTGTGGTTTGTCCGGCATTTCTTTGTTGGAAGAAATAGGGAAATTTTGCTCCGAAGCATTTGTCAGGATTTTCCGCTGCGTCAGTATGCCTATCATTTCTTTGTCTGTTATCGTGGCTCTTTCTGGATATGGCGCCGACAAGGCTATGAACAAAGTCTGGAAAAAGACCCTGAAGTACACGTTAGCCACAACCATAGCCGCTGCGACAGTCAGCGCAATATTGTACTCCGTTATATCGCCAGCTAACGTCGGTATGCAATTTGCCGATGCTCCTGTTGAAAAAATTTCCTCGACAGGATATGCCAAGTATCTATTGGAGGTTATTCCTGACGGCATTGTAAATTCGTTTCTTGAGCATAAAGTTTTGAGCGTACTTCTCATCAGCCTCATAGTCGGTATATCCATTCGAAGCATCGAAAATTCAAGTGCTCGCGAGACTGTGCAAAATTTTTTCGACGGTCTCCACGGTATCTTCTTTGCAGTTATAAAATTCATCGTAAAAATACTCCCCATCGGCTTGTTCGGTTTTATAACCGTTGGAGTTGTGGAACTGAATGGAAAAATGTCTTTGAATGGAATGGGGACGTATTTCTTGGTTATCGTTCTCGCAAATCTACTGCAAGGCGTGCTTGTCCTCCCCCTGTTTCTTGCTTCGAAGAAAATTAATCCACTTCGAGTTGGTAGAGCTATGCTGCCTGCGCTGTCAGTTGCGTTCTTCTCGAAGTCTTCATCTGGCACATTGCCAGTTACGATGACTGCCGCGGAAACCCTCGGTATCAAAAAGGAGGTTAGCCGTTTCGTCCTCCCTCTTTGCACCACCATAAATATGAACGGCTGTGCTGCATTCATTTTCACGACAGTCATATACGTAATGCAAAACTATGGCGTCGTAATCACTCCGCTCACAATGCTGACTTGGATAATCATCGCCACCATAGCCGCCGTTGGAAATGCCGGTGTACCTATGGGCTGCTTCTTCCTGAGCGCCAGCCTCCTGTCATCTATGGACATACCAATGCCCCTGCTTGGAATGATTTTGCCAATATACAGCGTAATCGATATGATCGAAACCGCCCTAAACGTGTGGTCAGATTCCTGTGTCGCCGCCGCTGTGGACAAGGAAATGGGATAGAGGGAACCCGGGAAAGGCGTCGGTTAGGTCAAAAAGCGTTGCTCACTTGCGGGCGGGTACATTTAGTGTTTTTACCGATAATTTATCCAACTCTTGGTGACATCGACAAAAAACTATCCACAGTTTTGGTCCCAGATTGGCAACGAGATTTCGCCCATTCAGCCAACCTTGAACTTGCATACTTTCAGATGCAAGGCGAAAAAATGGTTTGATGTCTGCCAGCCTTCTTCGAACAATGCCTTACGATGCTTGCAAAAACATTCCTTCATTTTTAGAAAAACCAGAATGTGTAAAAGCCCTCGCCTTTAGGCGAAGACTTTAGTGTAATAATGTATAGAAAAGGTTCACATAGTGTATGCGATATAGAATATCACGTAGTATTCTGCGTTAAATATAGGCATGGAATACTATTCGATAACATTGCCGAATACAAAAGAGAAAAGTAATAAAAAACTGTAAGGTGAGTTTCAGGGGTTAAGGAAGCGATACTGTAGCACCTACAGGCGAGAGAATATTTTATCGCAATGTTCGGACAGATAAGTGCAAAGGAGGTACAAAAAATATATAAGAACAATGGACACGTCATAAACACGGTAACCTTAGAACTTTTGAGGGTTTGCTCTTTTAATCCGCCTTCCAAGCGTAGCTTAGAACTATCGGCTTCCAGCTAGTAGGTTATTTGTTTTATCGCATTGTTTTCGCCCCTGAATATGAAACGTTCAACATATCAACGCTTCATTCGATCACAGCACTGATTGATGCTTGGCACATCAGTTTATATGATTCAAAGTGCTTTATTGATAAAACCAATATTATCAACTTCGTCTTTGCATTTTTAAAATTTTGTTAATTTTCTTCAAAATTTGCTATTCAAAAACACGCCTATGCATTATTATCAACCTATAATGCCTCATCATAGGTAGCCTCCTACCATTTTCGCCATCTTGAGGACAGTATCTAGGCACGTGGGACTCTAATTCATCTCTAAAAACTCGTTCACTCCACGAATTCTTCGTCCGTCTTTTTGGTAGTTGCCGTTGATTTTTCGCTAGGTTTTTCCTTCTTTGTTTCATCTGGAGTCTTTTCTGCTACGTCTTTTTTCTTTATCTCTTCCTTTTGCGTCGTTTCATCGACATCTTGTTTTATGATCGGTTTTGCAACCTCGTGGCTCATAGGACGTTCGCTGTCAAAAAGTTTGCTCTGCTGAAAGCTCGGCTCGAAACCTAAGGTCATCTTTGCCGGCAGCTTCGTCTCTATCATACGGCAAGTTTCGCCATCGCAACGGTTCAGGACACTGCTTTTCTTGTCAAAGATATAAAGTGAATTATCGCTAGTCGTTATCAGGGAATACCTGTTTGTGTATTCGTTATATGAGACGAAAAGCACGCAACAAACAATCATCGTAAGACACAGTATTAGGGTTATTTTCACGCCACCAAACATAAGTTTGTCCCAAAAATTTTGATACGCTCACCTCAGAAGGTATACTTTTTATGGTTAAGAAAGCGTTAACGAGCCTGGAAAATGTTTGGGATTTTCAGAAAAATTTCTTTGACGACAGGATTGCTTGTCGGTATGTTCGTTGTATTTGCTTCAGTATCGGGTGTCGCGCAAAAAATGACCGATGCGAAGATACTCGAAAATGCAAAGAAGATGGAGAAAATAATTCGTGAGGGAATGGATAAAATCAAAATTCCAGCGGTTACGCTTTCGATTTCCAGAGCAGGGAAGCCGCTTTATTTCAAGGCATTTGGACAAACTACTCTTCCACAAAACAATCCAGAACCTGTTTCCGAGAAGACACTGTTTCCAGTTTCCTCTGTTTCAAAGAATGTAACGGCGATATTGGTTGGGGCGCTTGTCGATGATGGGAAAATCTCCTTTGACGATAAAGTCAGAAAGTACTATCCGGAGTTTTTCGTTTGCACTGAAGAAATGTCGAACGAGTTTACTATACGTGATTTGATTTCTCACAGCTCGGGACTAAAGCATTTTTCGGGAGACACCCTCTTCAAAGCTGGCTTTGACAACGAACAGATACTCCGTGCGTTCAGATTTCTCAAGCAAAGACCGGGAGAATTCCGAAAGGTTTACGGATACCAAAACATAATATTTGGAATTGCTGGAATAGTCCTTGAGCGTGCAACTGGGGAGAGGTACGAAGACCTTGTGCAGAAGTACATATTCGACAAAATGGGTATGGAAAATTCGAGTGCCATAAGACTAGATGCCGAGGCAAGCAGGCTTGGGTATTTCAAATACCTGCTCTCTAGATTTTCTCACGATAGTCGGAAACTTGGCTTTTTCCAGGCTGCATTGAATTTGATAACGAAAACAGTAGCGCATAAACCAAAACAAGTTGTCATAAACCACTCTCGTTCGTTCGATGAAATCATACCTCTTGAGCAAATCGGCTTTTTTCAGCGCTTCTCGGCAACATCGGGTATCAGCTTTTCCGCTGAAGATTTTGCTAAGTGGTGCGCTATGCTTGCAAACAGGGGTACGTTCAATGGGCAACAGATTGTTTCACAAGAAACATTCGCTAAGCTCACATCGAACATAGCCGAAGTGCGCAACATAAAAGATGACGACGTTACATTCGTCAAAACGAGATTTCCTCGAGAGAATATGTTCTATGGTATGGGGATATTCAAATCACCATACTTCGACAATGGGAAAAATGCCCACAATATACTTTTCCATATGGGGGGGGTATACGGTTCTACGGCGTTCTTCGCTGTTTCGCCAGATGATGATCTGGCTGTCGGTGTCATATGCAATCTCGGTGGTATCGCACAGACACTGTTTTGTGAGTATATGGTCAACCAGTTCCTTGACCTATCATTCGGGTTTTCGAAAATAGATTGGGTACAGGCGGATATCGATCGAAAAAACTTTTTCCATAACAAAGTTCTTAGTATGCATCAGGATCTTTCTGAAAGAAATCCAACTCCAATGGGGGATGCTTCGGATTATGTCGGAACATATTCCAGCGAACTGTATGGAGATATCGTGGTTTCGGAGGAGGGGGGAAACCTGGTTATCGACAACGGTATAAGGCGAGCAAGACTCACACACATCAACGGCGGCACCTTTTCGTGCCCAAGCCGAGATATATGTCTGGTATTCTTCGACGAACTGGAGTACGTGTCGTTTACCCGGAATGAAAACAACGCCATCACCTCATGCTATATATCTTGCTTCGACGAAAACAAAACAGCGTTTCAGAAGAAGAATGGATGAAAATATGCAACTACCGGCTGGGAGATGGTGGGGCTGTCGGCGCTTTTGAAATGTAGATTAACTCGGATATCTTGAAGCTGCCGTTTTTATGGGGTTCATCTGTGTATTTTTGTGTCTATCCAGATGTTGCGACAAAATAGCTTCTTAAACGTAGATGATGCCATCTCAATATCTTCTCTTTAGTTTTTGAAATTCTTTTTACAAAGCTAGTTTTTCGTTTTTACTGTACGATTTTTGATGCTGTGCGGTGTGGAATATCAGAGCTAGCATATGTCTCACACTTCACGCTTATTATGCGTACGTAGCCAGCATCTACCCCATATACCGTTATCACGCCATCGTTTAAAACGCTGATGCACAGTGCCGCATTTTCCATAATATTTCGAGGAAATTTCGCTACAAAAAACTGGCACGCGATATTCCCAAAACACCATTGATAAATCGTTTGTTATTGCGCGTTACCTTGTTACCCCGGCAGTAACGGTTCTATCCTCTCCCATAATGCGTTATTGGGGCTGCATCTGTTTTTTGTCTTCTACTCATTACCCTTTCTTTTTGTTGTTAACTACACTTTATCACTCTTTTCTACTTTATAGATATTTCGTATAGACAATATCTAGGACGTTCGCCTAAAAGTGAATATTTTCGCCCATCCCAGGTTTTGGGAATAGACATGCCATTTTATGGCAAAGCATTATTTGCAGATATACAAGATAACAGGGCATGGCATTACTCCCGTTTCACAAGCTGAAATCCCATCAGCTATCCACGAATTTTGTCTATCCGGAATGGGCATCGGGCTCGAAAAAATTTGACACCAGCAAGTGGATGCTTTAAACTAGCACTCGGTAGCGTTGTTTGCTAACATTTTTTTGTAAGGAGAATTGGAGTATGAAATTTAGACCTCTGTACGATAGAGTGTTGATCGAGCGTTTGGAATCGGAGTCGAAAACATCTGGTGGCATTATCATCCCTGACACGGCAAAGGAAAAGCCTATGGAGGGATTGGTCGTTTCCGTTGGAGAAGGAGCTCGTTCTGAGAAAGGGGAATTGGTACCGCTTCAAGTTAAGGCTGGCGACAAAGTCCTCTTTGGCAAGTGGTCTGGAAATGAGGTAAAGCTCGATGGCAAGGACTACATCGTTATGAAAGAGTCCGACATCATGGGAATTTTTGAGTAATTTAAGGAGAACATATTATGTCTGCAAAAGAATTGAGATTTAGCACTGAAGCAAGAGATGGCATCCTGAAAGGTGTCAACGCCCTTGCTAATGCAGTAAAAGTAACAATGGGACCAAAGGGGCGTAATGTCTTGCTAGACAAGTCCTATGGTGCACCAAGGATAACCAAAGACGGTGTATCTGTTGCGAAAGAAATCGAAGTTGCCGACAAATTCGAGAACGTCGGAGCCCAGATGGTCAAAGAGGTTGCAAACAAAACTTCTGACCTCGCTGGTGATGGTACGACGACTGCTACGGTTCTTGCTCAGGCTATTCTGACCGAAGGCATAAAATCCGTCGCTGCTGGGGCAAATCCTATGGATCTACTTCGTGGTATCAATATGGCAGTTGACTCCACTGTTAGCTTCCTGAAAGAAAAGTCAAAACCTGTCTCGACGAATGAGGAGATCGTTCAGGTTGGTACTATCTCCGCAAATGGAGAAAAAGAGATCGGTGAGATGCTAGCTAACGCCGTGGAGAAAGTCGGTAAAGAGGGTGTCATCACCATCGAAGAGGCAAAGTCATTCCAGACAGAGCTTGACGTTGTTGAGGGTATGCAGTTTGACAAAGGATACATTTCCCCATACTTCGTTACGAACTCAGAGAAGATGACGGCGGAGTTGGAAAATCCATACATCTTGATACACGAGAAGAAGCTCTCTGGTCTCCAGCCTATCCTGCCTGTACTCGAGGCTGTCGTCCAGTCCGGTCGTCCGCTGTTGATCATTGCTGAGGATATTGAGGGTGAAGCTTTGGCAACGTTGGTTGTCAACAAACTGCGTGGTGGTCTGCGCGTTGCTGCCGTAAAAGCTCCAGGATTTGGTGATAGAAGAAAGGCTATGCTCGAGGACATCGCTATTCTGACTGGCGGAACACTTATTTCCGAAGACGTCGGGATCAAGCTCGAGAACGTCAATATCGCAATGCTCGGCTCCGCGAAGAAGGTTACTATCACGAAAGACGATACGACTATAGTCGAAGGCGCAGGTCGCAAAGAGGATATTCAAGCACGCTGCGGTCAAATTAAATCGCAGATCGAAACTTCCACGTCCGATTACGATATCGAAAAACTCAAAGAGCGCCTCGCCAAGTTGTCCGGTGGCGTTGCAGTAATCCGCGTAGGTGGAGCAACAGAAGTCGAGGTCAAAGAGAAGAAAGACCGCGTCGACGATGCTATGCACGCAACAAAAGCCGCTATTGAGGAAGGTGTTGTTCCAGGTGGTGGTGTAGCCTTGCTGCGCTCGATCGAAAAGTTGGACACCTTGCAGCCGAAGAATGAAGACCAAAAGATCGGTATCAACATTATTCGTCATGCGTTGATGGCTCCAGCTCGTCAGATTTCGAACAACGCTGGTGTTGAGGGGTCTGTCGTTATATCAAAAATCTTGGATAACAAGGATTTCAACCACGGTTATGATGCTTCGTCCGACACGTACACGGATATGATCAAGTCCGGTATCATCGATCCAACCAAGGTCGTCAGAACGGCATTGCAAGATGCTGCTTCGATCGCCGGATTGCTGCTTACGACCGAGTGTGTCGTTGTTGATAAGCCTGAACCAAAGTGCGATCACAATATGCCAAACCCAGGAATGGGCGGTGGTATGGGTGGAATGTACTAATTCCTGTCCAGTTTTCCTATGCAGAACGCTTCACGGCTTCTGCATGGGAGCTTTTTCGTTGGCGAATTATTGAGACTTTTCCGTCTACGTTTTCAGTGCTTCTAGAGTTAGTTTTCCAGATCCTGCTCCATCATAAGTTTAGTTAGAACGTGTTAAGATTTTGAACACATTATATTGCCACTTCGAAGGAGGCTGTTAGGGGCTGTCATCAAAAAGTGAAAAAGCAGAGCAATGGGGTAGGGGACGACTGTAACGCAGGGTGGATTACACCAAGCGGTGGTGTATGGGCTTTGAAATAAAGAGGACTTGATCCACAATCAGCGATCCGCATAGAGTTTGTATTTTTACCGAATTTTTCGTCATTTTGCCTTATTTTCAAAAAATCTATATATAAATTTTTTAATGTTAATAACTTCTCTCAAATGCTAAAAATCAAAGCCACAGTATTATGACAAGGTACAAATGAGGCACAACTGCGAAGAGAAATAATGAATATGTGGGCGTCCGACTGAGGGGGGAAACTGCACGAAATCCAGGTGCAAGCATAAAAGAATTATTCTTTTTTCCAAAAGGGGCGAAGAAAAATTCCTGATTTGCCGAGCGGCAGTCAAGCTTGAAGGGCGTAGCCCGGAAAGCAAGCCGTAAGGCGCAGCGTGGCTTGACGGCTTAGCGGAAAGGCAAATCAGTATAATGCGAGCAGCCCTTTGGGAAAAATAATTCCAACAAAGTGCTCCAAATTCAATGAGTACCGAGTTACAAAATAGCCATTCAGGAACCGGCATCGCTCCACATCACCTCGGCGAAGTTTAATTGCAGAACTTTTTGATGTGGAGACGTTGGTTTCCCGGTAATTTTCAATCTCCACATTTTCTCGTTTCGTTGAAGATTGGCTTGAAAGTAAACCCCCATATCCTCAAAACTGCATCTTTATAACAACATTTCCATTTTTCAGAGTGTCGGTAAAATCCTCTTGAAGGCAGGATATTCCGTAGTTAGCCTGAAATCAGAGGCTCTGTTGCAATTGTCATGCGAATTTAGCCACTCCAAATTTTTCCGGGTATCTTTCTGACAATTTCGAAAATAAACCGCGCCTCTACCACAACCAAAATGGATCAACTGAATGGGCAGTTTGCGGTCGAACTCAAATCAAAAAGGCAACAGTGCAAGCTACTGCAAAATAGCCGCACCATTAAACTGCATTAGAAATTCATTCGCAAAAAAGGCATATAGATAACCCATCGACTGGAAGCCGGTAGTTCTAGCTCACGCCTGTAAAGCGGATTGAAAGAGCACACTCTTAGAACTCAGAAATCTTAAAATTATCGTGCTTTATGATGCGTCTCTTGCTTCTCTATACATTTTTGTACTTCCTTTGAACTTATCCGTCCGAATATTGCGACAAAATATTCTCTCGCCTGTAGGAGCTACGGTATCGCTTCCTTAATCCTTGAAACTCACCTTGCAGTTTCCTGCTACTTTTCCCTTTTATATACGGCAATGTTACCGTATAGCGCCCTATGCCTATATTTTGCACAGAATACTACATGGCATTCTATATCGTATACACTGTGCGAATTTCTTCTGTATATCATACCTTACATCACACTAAAGTATTTGCCCGAAGGCGAGGGTTTTCACCCTTCCCACGTTTTGGAAATAAAAAGAACATAAGGCATACTATCCAACAACGTCAAAGACAGCATCACCGCCCCGTCAGAGATATGCAAATCAGCAGGGTAAAGGCGACTTGCATAATGCCGAATACGTTTACGAATTTCGGTGAGTTGGTTTTGCTTGCCGCAACGAAGATGAGTGGGTATGCCAGAAATGCCGCCAAACTGAGGAGTGGTAATATCCCGACATATACGAACAGTGGTAGCAGCAAAAATGCCAAGTGAGTGGTGGTGAAAAGCAGCCCGTATGCGAATTTCAACCCGTACTTGATTGCCAAAGTGTTGTTTTTCTCCTTCTCGAATTCGTAATCGCGTATGTTGTTCGCCAAGACAACGTTTGTTGTAAGCAGACCGAACGGCACCGAAAACAGGAGGTCTCTCACCCCAAATATGCCGTCCGTGAGCGCCAAAATGTAAGAGCTGAATAGCAATGGGGCATACACGACAAATACGCACACTTCTCCGAGGGCGTGGTACTTCAACTCAAACGGGCGTTCGCTGTAGAAGAAGGCTATACTCGCTGCGGCTACCCCAGGAATTAGCAGCACGGGATTGCCGACGATTAAGGCTGCGAAACCACATAGCGATGCCGCGACAAAAAATACTATGCCCAACGATAATACATTGCGCTGGGGGACGATACCCGACGCGAGGCGGTATCTAGTGCCAGGGGAGCACATGTCGTCTATGCCCTTGCGACAGTCCCGATATTCGGATATGGCGTTTACGGCGAGGTTGAAGAGCAACGCGCTCGCTACGACGAGGATGAATGCAGCATTCCAGGCGGCGCCATACTTGCGATGGGCGTAAAGGTAAGCACAAAGCGATAGCAAGCCCGGCATAAACAGCACCTGCGCCCGCACCACCTTTGCGTACAAGAGGATTTTCGCCACGCCGAACGACATTTCACCTGTCAGCTACACGAACAACCGAGCGTATGCTAGCACGAAGGGCTAGCGCCTATGTTCTAGATACTACCTACCCGAGATATTGACGAAGTCGAAAAATAATAGATAACCTACCGGCTGGAAGTCAGTAGTTCTAGGTTACGCCTGAAAAGCGGATTAAAAGAGCAAACTCTTAGAACTCGGAAACACTGAAATCATCCTGCTTATGATGTGCTTCTTGTTCCTCTATATATTTTTGTATCTCCTTTGCGCTTATCTGTCTGGGCGTTGCGACAAAAATCCCTTCGCCCACAGGTGTTGCTCCCAGTACCGTGTCCTTAATTCCTGAAATGTACCTTACAGTTTTCTGCTACTTCTCCCCTTTGTATATCGTATGACCTTCGAGACTACGAAATGCGAAGGTACTAAGAGCAACATATGTACGTGGTCAGGACTTACGTTTTCGCTTATTGTATCTACGTAGTTGACAGAGCACACCTTCCTTATCACCTTTATGTATCTTTGATAATATATCGTGCAATTTCCTGCATTTTTACATGGATATTATGCAACATTCTGCATCGTACACACTATGTGAACTTTTTTGCACGCCATACTTCACATTACATTAAAGTGTTCACCTAAGGGGGAGTTTTTTCACCCTTTCTGCGTTTCAAAAATAAAGAAATACTGCAACAAATATCCGAACAAATGAATACAAAATACACAGAAGACTTCCATAAGCACGACAACCTTAAAATATCTAAATTTTAGGGGGTTACTTTTTGTAATCCGCTTTCTGGACGTACCCCACCCCCACATGCTTCAAATGCGTATACTCTCTATTTCTTAAATCCATGACAACCTCGTTTATATTCACACCGCACGGTCTCCGTGGGAAATGTGCTAAAATCGCATAGGTTTCTGGTTTCACCGATCTCGCGTGGGTCTGCCGTTTATTCATCTGCGACTGCACAGTTTGTACTCTCTTTGCGAGGGGGCGGTGAAGTTACCAGATTTAATCCACCTCTGCGAAGAGAAATCCATACCTGCGGTTGCGATGACGGACACCAACAATATGTTTGGTGCACTGGAATTCTCGATGAAGTGCTCTGCAAGTGGAGTGCAACCTCTGGTCGGGCTGTCGCTTGATGTAAGGATCGATGATGTCATAGCGCCTGTGGTTTTGCTTTCGAAGAATGAAGCTGGGTACAAGAGCCTTATGAAGCTGATGACCTGCTTCTACCTTCGGTGTAAGGATGATATACGCTCCGTTTCCTTAGGTGAACTTGAACAACATAGGGACGGCGTTATTCTGCTCACGGGAGGGGCTCGAGGACCTGCAGGGAAATTATTCATAAACAGCAAGAGAGCGCGAGCCGGTGAGTTCTTGAGCGATGTAAGTTCGATTTTTCGGGGCAATGTGTACATCGAGATTTCGAGGACGAATGAGCCGGATGAAAAACGTACAGAAGATTTTTTCGTAAATTTTGCATTTCAAAATAACGTACCTATTGTTGCGACTAACGAGGTATTCTTCCTCGACAAGTCTATGCATATGTCGCATGACGCTCTGCTTTGTATAGCCGATGGTACGTATATGACTGTCAAAGAGCGTCGGCGTGTTTCTGAAGAGCATTATTTGAAATCATCCGAAGAGATGTATGCTCTTTTCGTCGATTTACCGGAAGCCGTGGAAAATACGGCGTTTATAGCACAGCGTTGCTCATTTATGCCTGAAAAAAAGAAGCCGATACTTCCTCGCTTTTGCGATGAAACAGGTGATAACGAGGATGATATACTCGACCGACAGGCTCGAGCGGGGCTCGCAAAGAGACTGCAGGAGCAGGTCTTGCATTACAAAACAAATGCCGACACCGATCCAAAGGAGGTTGAAGCGGAGTATCTCAAGCGCCTAGAGTTCGAACTTGACGTCATCAAAAAGATGGGTTTCAGCGGGTACTTTCTGATAGTTTCCGACTTCGTTAAATGGTCGAAGCAGCATAATATCCCCGTGGGACCAGGTCGCGGCTCAGGGGCTGGCTCTCTCGTCGGGTGGTGCCTGTTTATAACCGAGCTGGATCCGCTCAGGTACCACCTGCTGTTTGAGCGCTTCCTAAACCCAGAGCGTGTCTCGATGCCTGACTTCGATATCGATTTTTGCCAGGAGGGACGTGAGGATGTTATACGTTACGTTCAATCGAAGTATGGGAAAGACAGAGTTGCGCATATTATAGCGCTCGGAAAACTCCAGGCTCGTAATGTACTGCGAGACGTCGGACGTGTTATCCAAATGCCTTATGGGCAGGTTGACAAGATATGCAAGCTTGTACCACAAAACCCGGCAAATCCGGTTGATTTGCCACAGGCGCTTGAGATAGAACCACAGTTACGTCAGATGATGGCGGAAGACGAAACCGTCGCTTTTTTGATAAACACAGGGTTGCAACTGGAAGGGTTGTTCCGACACGCGTCGATGCATGCAGCGGGTATCGTCATAGGCAATGAAAGTATAGACGAACTTGTGCCGCTGTATTCAGATGGCGAAACCGATATGGCGATAACGCAATTTAATATGAAATTCGTTGAGAGCGCTGGTCTTGTCAAGTTCGACTTTTTGGGGCTGAAGACATTGACAGTCATAAAGCACGCTTGTGAATACATAAAAAAATACCGTGGTATCGATCTCGATATGTCTAAGATAGATATGGAAGATCCAAAAACCTTCTCGCTTATATGTGCTGCTGATGTTATAGGTGTCTTCCAACTTGAAAGCTCTGGTATGCGTGACGTCATTCAAAAGCTTCAGCCGGATACCCTGGAGGATATAATTGCCCTCGTTTCTCTCTATCGACCTGGTCCTATGGACAACATACCAACGTATATTGAACGAAAACACGGTCGCGAACAGACGGAGTACCTCCACCCGCTCCTTGAACCAATACTCAAGCACACGTACGGCATAATGATATATCAAGAGCAGGTTATGCAAACCGCGCAGATTATGGGAGGATATAGCCTCGCCGGTGCGGATCTTCTCCGCAGAGCTATGGGAAAGAAGATAAAGGAGGAAATGGCGAAAAACCGCGAGATATTTGCGAATGGAGCCGCTGTAAAGGGAATAGGGCGAAAGGTCGCCGATCAGGTTTTCGCGCTTATGGAAAAATTTGCAGGTTATGGATTTAACCGATCGCACGCTGCCGCTTATGCTGTTGTGTCGTACCAAACTGCATTCCTGAAGGCAAACTACAAGCGAGAGTTCTATATTGCCTCAATGAATATGGATTCCACGAACACAGACAAAATTGCTGTGTTTATCCAAGATGCTCGCAAATCAGGCATAAATATGCTTCCGCCAGATATCAACAAGTCCGATACGTACTTTTCTGGCGAAGGCGAGAACGACATACGATACGCTCTCTGCGCACTAAAAGGATGCGGTGCTGCGGTCGTAGGTAGTATTATCGCTGAGCGAGACAAGAATGGCGCTTTCAAAGATATCTTCGATTTCTTCAAGCGTATGGTTAATTCATCCCTCAATTCGCGGCAGCTGGAAATACTCGCTTATTCCGGAGCATTTGATTCCATTCACAAGAATCGCCGACAGATATTCGAATCCATCGGAATTTTGCAGAAATTTGCCGAAACGGGAAACTCTGCTCAGAAATCACTTTTCGGAGATGCTACATCTGGAACAACTGAACTAAAGAATGTTCCGGATTGGAACTCGATTGAAGCTTTGGATTTGGAACGGCAAGCCATAGGTTTTTATTTGAACGCCCACCCTATGGATATATATGCCGAATTCTTGGAACGTTTTTCAATAACCCGAAGTCGCAATTTCAAATCTTGTCCGCAGAACATCACTACGGCAGGCATCCTAATATCGAAGAAGGAGAAGCTGTCGAAGAATGGGCAAAAGTATGCATTTTTGACAATATCCGACCAGGACAATTCATTTGAGGTAACCATCTTCCCGGAGGCATACGCCCAAGCGAAAGAGTACCTCACGATCGGTACGCCGCTTATGCTGGAGGTTACCGTAAAGACAGAGGCTGAGAATACGAAGCTGCTTGCAACGTCAGTCGAGAATATATCTCAAATAGCTGAGCACCAAAAGGCGTATATTTTGCTGAGCGATAACGCCGACGTCGGTGCCCTCTATGACGCCCTGGAGCGGATGGAAAACGGCAACAACGCCGTATCGTTCATCGTGCAGAAACCAAACGGTCGAAAAGTTGAAATCGAGACAAAATACAAAAAGCGACTCTCCGTCGAAAATAGAAAGATAATAGCGTCCATCCTCGGCGTAGAATTTTTCAAGAGAAAGTAAAAAGTTGAGCTTAAAAAAGCCCGAATACTTTAATAATGAAGATGTTTTATATATGATATGAGGGATGGTAAGGCTTCAGTTATGAGTAAAAATTGCAATAATGTGTTTTATCTTTTTTCATTCAACAACGCACAATGGATGGTATTAATAGAAGTAGCGTACTCTTAGCAAAATATCGAATTTTATAAAATCCTGCGGTTTTTGCTCGCAGATATTTTCACGCTTCTTCTAATTTGAAAGTATATTTCTGTTTTTCATCAGTATTACAGATTTTGTTGTTGTTATTTTTCCCAAAGGGCTGCTCGCATTATACTGATTTGCCTTTCCGCGTGCCGTCAAGCCACGCGGCGCCTACGGCTTGCTTTTCGGGCTTTGCCCTATAGGCTTGACTGCCGCTCGGCAAATCAGAACTTTTTCTTCGCCCCTTTTTGGGAAAAAACATAACAATTCACAATCGACAATGTCAGACGCCCCGCATTCTGCACACGACGCAAAGGGGAAAGCTCCAGGTTACTTTCCATATCCTGGAGCCAACAAGGGTATCCTGGTTAAGATTTCAGGGTTTATAGGTTAGAAAGAATTTATGATAAACGCGAAAATTATGTACATCATTTTAGGATTCATTTTAATCGTATAATAAAAGCAAAACGAATTTGAATATCTATATGTGTAATTTTGTGTAACAAAAACCTGCGATTTGATATCATTGATAAAGATAGAGACTTTTCTATATCCCCGTTCCTGCTTCTGGCGAATATGTATTCATCTTTCCAGCGTATTTGTCGCTCCCAATTCCCAAATTTCCCTTGTAGTGAAAGCAGAGGAGGATTTACAATGGTACGTAGTGCGTTTGTGTTAGAGATATTTTTGGCGAGGATAGGCGCTGTTCAAAGACCTGAAGGTGGGCAGGTTGATCAATTTCGGGGAGTTTCTGAAGTTAGGTTGATTGGAGCAGGTGGTGAGGCATTGGGTATTGTCTCGGTCAGAGAAGCAAGGATAGCCGCAGAGGATGCTGGACTTGACTTGGTTATGGTTGCTCCGGATTCAAAACCGCCTGTTTGCAAAATCCTTGATTATGGGAAATACAAATACGAGCAGCAGAAAAAGAAAGCCGAGTCTCGAAAAAAACAGAAGACCATTGATATAAAGGAGATCCAGCTCCGTCCATTTATCGGGGAGAACGATCTTATGGTTAAATGCCGAGCCATAAAGAAGTTTATCGAAGCTGGAAATAAGGTAAAGTTGGTTTTGCGTTTTCGCGGGCGAGAGATGAGCCGACAAGAGTTGGGGCACGGGGTTGTTAAGAAGGTTTTGGAGTTTTGTCGGGATTTCGCAAAGCCAGAGAACTCTCCAAAACTTGAAGGCTCACTCATCATAACGATTTTGACTGCTCACACAAACGCGAGCAATAAACAAAAAGGAGAATAAAATGGGTATACTGCTTGCACTTCACGTTTTGGTTACTATTCTTCTGATTTTGATCGTGTTAATTCAGAAGAATGAAGGCGGTAGTTCGTTATTTGCCAGCAGTGGCAGCGGAAGTATGTTCAGCGCCCGCGGAACGTCAACTATGCTGACAAAGGCGACGTGGATCCTTGCTTCCATATTTTTGGTGAATTGCATTCTGATGGCGACCATAGATTCCTCGAAAATTCGAAATGCTCAAACCATAATCGATCCGGCTGATAAATTGGCGCTTGATACCACTCCAAAGGAAAAAGCACCGGTATCGCAAGCTCCAAGTGCTCCAATTACTCCGAAGGAAAAGAAAAATGGAAAATAAGAAAGTATTGCTCGCTGAGGATATAAAAAAGATTATTCCTCACCGCTATCCATTTTTGCTTGTTGACCGCATCAAGGATATCGAAGTCGGAAAATCTTGTGTGGCGTTTAAGAATGTCTCGAATAACGAGTGGTTCTTTCAAGGGCACTTCCCGAATTATCCGGTTGTACCAGGAGTGCTCCTCATAGAGAGTATGGCGCAGGCAGCGGGTGTACTCGCCTTTTCGACACTGTTTGACGAAGGAGCGTGCAAACCTGGCAGTTCCGAATTCGTGTATTTCACTTCCATCGAAAATGCGAAATTCCGTAAGCCGGTCGTGCCGGGGGATGTCGTTCGTATGACCATCTCAATTGAACAACGGCATGGCAATAAGTTTTGGCGCTTCCGAGGTGAGGCTTTTGTCGAGGATACTCTTGCTTCCGAAGCTGAGTTCAAAGCTATGATACCGGAGTGTAAGTGATGCCTGGCATTAGCCGCTCCGCAGTTATACACGAAACTGCCATAGTAGAAGATGGCGCGACAATAGGCGATGACGCATACGTAGGAGCGTATTGTTGTGTCGGTAAGGATGTCATACTGGAAGCAGGGGTCAGGCTACAGTCCCACGTGGTTGTTACGGAGAATACGACGATAGGCGAAGGTTCGGTGGTGTATCCATTCGCTTCGCTCGGGCAAAAACCGCAGGATCTGAAATACAAAGGCGAAAAGTCCCGCCTGGAAATTGGGAAAAACGCAACGATCCGCGAGTACGTTACCGCGAATATAGGTACTGAAGGTGGCGGTATGCTGACGAAAATCGGGGATAACTGCCTGGTTATGGCTTACTGCCATATAGCTCACGATTGCATCGTTGGAAACAACGTCATACTCGTAAACGGCGTCAACCTTTCTGGGCACGTCGTAGTGGGAGATCACGCAATAATTGGCGGAATGTCCGCGGTGAAGCAATTTGTGAGAATAGGCTGCCACGCTATGATCGGTGGATGCACCGGAGTCGATCGAGACATCATACCTTATGGAGTAGCTCGAAGCGACAGAATAACCACGCTTCACGGTCTAAATATAATCGGTCTCAAACGCCGTGGCTTTCCTCTTGAGGAGATACAACTGATGGTACAGGCTTACCGAGAAATGTTTGAGGGGGCAGATGGAACATCGCACTTTACGGAAAATCTATCGCACGTGCGAGAAAAGTACGGTAGCAACGCCCATATCTCCGAAATGATTGATTTCATAACCCCTCCCGCAAAAAATCCTATCTGCACAACTTCGCCAACGGATGGGGAATGAAAGTGTCAGAGACATAGGTGAAACGGGATACTGTCTCCATGGGATAGTTGGGATAATGAATGGATTTTATTGAAGGAATATAAATAGATAACCGGCCGGCTAAACGCTGGATGGGGTTCGCTTGAAGAGTGAATTAAGAGAGTAAACCGTTGGAAATCTGATATTTCAAAGTTACCATACTTATGATGTACTTCTCGTTTCTCTATATATTTTTGTACCTTATTTGCACTTATCTGTCCAAACGTTGCGGCAAGATACCCTCTTGCCCATAGGTGTTGTCCCCAGTACCGTTTCCTTGCTTCCTGAAACTCACCTTGTAGTTTTTCGCTACTTTTACCCTTGATGTGTTGTACAACTTTTGATACTGAGAGATGTGGAGGTGCCGAGATTAGCAGGTGATCTAAGTGAGCCTCACGTTTTCATTTATGGCTACGTAATTGGCAGAGCGTACCTCCGTTATCGCTTTTATGCATCTTTCAGCAATATTACCGTATAGGCTCCTATGTCTATATTTTGTACAGAAATACTACGCGACATTCTACATCGCATGCGCTATGCGAAGTTCTTTCTATATGCCATACCCCACATTATACTAAAGTATTCGCCTAAAGACTAGAGTTTTTACCCACCTCATGTTTTGGGAATAAATTACCGTGTATATATCCCCCCAAACTATAGGGCATGGTTCGACCCCAAAGTACGGAGTGTATTTATTCCCCACTGCCTATGCCAAGCAGCCCTTTTATCCCCCTCACAAATCGTGTTAGCCTCCCTCGGTTCGCATGTTTATATGCGGGGTTGTTCTTGAATAGCTTATTTATCTTCGCATATGCTAGTATATCCGCGACTACAATTTTATGCAATTTAGGATTACTGGTCGACAACGATCCAAGATGAAAAACTATCGCATCGTGCAATGAGAAGACGCCGTATCCATTCTCCCGGCAATTCTGTATTATGAAATCGTCGCCACACAGTACTTTGATGTGCTCCGGAATGTCCTTCCAGATTTTCTTACGGCTGAACATTATGCAGCTGTACACTTGCCCGGCGTATTTATCCGGTAGAGCTTCGACCGGCACAACCCTGAAATCGGTCTCTGATGGTAGCGCGAGCCGCTTCGTATTTACAATGCTTGTCATAGCCATAATCAACGAACCAAACGAGTGTTCCCGTGAAATCAGCTGCTGAACCTTCGAACAAAAATTTTCGCAAACCAGGACGTCGTCGTTGAAGTATGCAAATAGGTCATTCTTCGCCTCACGCACCCCGAGATTCAAACTTGGATTAACGAAAAGGTTTCTTTCGGGCAATATCACCCTTACCTTTTCTGAGCTAGCCATGTACCCCTGACAGCTGTTGTCTATTAGCAATATTTCAGATACGGCAGCATCGTCCGCAAGCGTCTGCACTAGCAAATCCAGGTTCGCCCTATCTTTTTGTAAAGTCGGGATTATCACGGAAACCATACGAATTCTCGGAATAAGCGGGAATATAACGGTGAGTGTAACACGACCTACTATGAAGCACCATCATAAGTGCCCGTTGCTTCAACTTCTGATGTTGTAACATCAAGTGAATTCGCATTTTGCAACTTGTTATAAAATTATCGAAAATCGACTCGATAGGCATGCTCATGTAATGGACGAGTATTTTTCCTTAGCATAAAAGCGAATACTTAATCATGATTATTTCTTTTCCAAAAGGCGGGACGCATTGTACTGATTTGCCTTTTCGCTAAGCCGTCAAGCCACGCTGCGCCCTGCAGCCTGCTTTTCGGACTTCGTCCTTCAAGCTTGACTGCAGCTCGGCAAATCAGTTTATTTTTCTCATCCCTTTTGGAAAAAATAATAATCTAAAAACATTTTTGCCCCACCTATTATTTTTATGATATACTGAAAATGTAAGGGTGCTTGGAGGGGAGATTGGAAAATGTTTAAAGTCTCGGCGACATTCTCGTTTTTCGTCCTTCTGTTCCTTTACAACTTTTGCTCAATCTTATGTTTTGCTATTGAAGACAACTTGCCCGCCTCGGAGCTGCAGCTTCCACTGCTCGGTGATGAATACTGGTACTGTCTGTCAACTATGTTGGTATCGACATTCGTACTTTTGGGGTACCTTTTTTGCAAACCGAGAGAACCGAAGGGCAGGCGCATCGCTTCGTTCCTGTTCTTTATGTTAATTCTATTTTTGACCTTCTTCGCTGCTCGTGTCTTTCAGGCGTACTTCAACGGAGATGCCGAAAAAGACTGCCTGTGGATGATCGCCATAAGCATCTTGTCGTTCGTTTTATACTTGCTTTTCACCTGCTTGGAAACTAGGCGAATAAACCGTAGCAATGGAAAAATATACCTTATGCTGATGATTGCCCTTTTCGCTGCTTGCGATGTTATGGGATATTTTCTATCGCTAAAGTATATGCCGCCCGATGTTATATGGACGATAAAACAAGACACGGGGACGTTGCGTAACCTTGATATTGCAATATCTGAATATGTAGCGGGGCGAAAAATGGAGAAGATGCCGGAAGGTATTGAGTATAGGGATGTTTCCGAAAACAAACGCATATTTTCCTGGAATATGAAAACCGATTTTTCTAAAGTTACATCGAGAATGAAAAGGCAATACAAATACCGCAATGTGCTCCAAGGCAAAAAATATAAAACAGGGCTTAATGAAAAGGAGGTGAGCAGAAAAGAAAAATAGGAGATCTTGCCATGTTCGATGAAAAAAATATGGGCGCCTGGACATCTAGAATACATTAACGTCATTGCTCTGTAGCCGCCAGTCAAGAATCGGCATTGCAAGTAAGGAATTTTTCTGGAATCACCAATATGTGCTGTATAATGGGGATGAGGGTGTTTTATGCGTAGTGTATGAAAGTTGCATTAGTTACAGTTTGGGGCGAGAAAGAGGGGAATTCTGAGTATTCCGTTGCCTTAAAACGTGAATTCGATAGAAATTGCACCTCGGGGGGGGGGGGGGAGTGTCAGGTTCTGGCTATTCCATCTGTTCCGTTCGTTTGTCCGCAGCCTGGCGCTAGGATGGAATGTTATAGTATGTTGAGGCAGCTTAGTTATAGTTTAAAAAATTTCGACATTGTGGATATTCAGTGTGTTTTTGGAACGTTTGGATATAAAATGTCTGTTAGCTTGTCTCGGATTACCCGCATTGTGAAATCCTGCCGTCCGGGGAGTTGCGTTCTTGATGCGCACGATATGCTTTCTCAAGTTCTACCTGCGAAATTGGGGCTCGGGAAAATTTTTGTTTTCATTCGTAATCGTAATGTAAGATATTTTCATAAGTTGCTTCGCACTTTGAAAAAAGTAGACGGAAGACTTATTGTCCATTCGCAAAGAGAAAAGATGTTGTTATCGAACTTATTTCCCAAACTTAAAATTACCGCCCTTCCGTTGTGTTGGCGAAGGCAAGATGATTGCATAGCTATGAAGGCACAGTTCAGCAGGGCAAATTATATGAAGAAGAACGGTATTCGGCTTCCCGATAGCGTCAAGGTCATATCCGTGGTTGGTCACTTTGCTGATTGGAAAGATATTGGCTCGGTTGTGAAGGCTATGGCGTATCTTCCTGAAAATTATCACCTCTTCATATACGGTGGACAACATCCATTTGCATTCACAACGTTTAAGAGGGGACATCCGCTGGTTGAGGAACTCAACAGAAAAATTGTATGGCTGAAGCTGAACAGTCGAGTTCACTTTATGGGATTTGTGGAAGATAGCAACGAAATTGAAGAGGCGTATATGTTCAGCGACTATGTTGTTGTGCCAAATGTTGAATGCGGAGAAATTGCTTCTGGCACTCTTTCTGCATCGCTGGAGTTTTGCAAAAACGTTTTTGTAAACAGGAACATTATGAGTAGTGAGTTGAAAAAATTTGCAGGCAGAGCCTTTTTTACGTACGATATGGGAAATTATCTGGAATTAGCGGCAAAAATACAGGCACTGCCGCATAAAGAGGAGGTTTATGCAAACCGCCTGGCGTACTTCGAAAAATACAACGTTGCCCTAAACGTTGAAAATTTTATGAAGGGTGGCAATGAGTGAGAGGTGAGGGCTTTTTGATTTGAGGAATAATGGAATGGAACGGTTGTTTGGAAAGATTTTGCGAGTACTGTAAATGTAAAAGATTCGGAAGTTTTAAGTTGTGATTAAAAAAATATAGACGATAATGTTCATAGGTAAACACCGACAAACTTTAATTAAAACAAAAAGGTGTTTTGCCAAGGATAGGAAAGAGTTACAGAACTGTACCTCGAAGTTTATGGGCTTCGTTGTGTCGAGAGGAGAGGCGAGAATAGTGAGTGAGTTCTAACTCAAATATCTTCGAAGCAAAACTATGAGAGATTGATGAAGAAAAATCTTGAAAACTCCACAAAACCAAACTTTGACGAAATTTTAGATGGCAGATATGGTTAATAGGTACCCCCGGGTGGAAGCCGGTGGTTCTAGTTCACGCTTGAAGAGCGGATTAAAAGGGCAAACTCTTAGAACTCAGAAATTCTAAAGTTATCCCGCTTATGATGTGAATCTTGTTCATCTATATACTTTTGTATCTCTTTTGCACTTATCTGTCCGAATGTTATTATGAAATATCCCCTCGTCCACAGGGGTTGTCCTCGGTACCGTTTTCTTAATTCCTGGAATTCTCTTTGCAGTTTTCTGCTACTTTTCCTTCTATATATTGTACAACTTTTGATACAGAGAGATGCGGAAGCGTCAAGGTCAGCATTGTATGTAGTAGAGACTTAAATTTCCGCCTATCATGTCTACGTAATTGGCAGAGCATACCTCCCATCTCACTTCTATACACCTTTCGACAATATTGCCGTATAACGCCCTATACCTACATATTGTACAGAATACCACGTGGTATTCTATATCGTATGCACTATATGAACTTCTTCTGTATATCGTACCTCACATCATACTAAAGCCTTCGCCTGAAGGCGAGGGTTTTCACCCTTTCCACGTTTTGGAAATAAAGGTAACTTGTTTGTCCCAATTCAGTTCAAGAGTGAAAACATTGATGCCTATTATGAACTTTCCCGTCATAGTTTTGAACGTCGGAATTTTACGCCGGAAGCAAATAATTGGAACTGCATGGAGTGTCAAAGAAATTATGCCCAATGGTATCTTTGCCCTTGGGAACGTAAGAACTGGGTTTTATATCAATTAAAAACTTTTTTGACTTATAGAACGCAAAACATTATTTACGAGCAATTAAAAAGTAAGTGTTGATGATATCCAATTATATCCTTGACTACACGTAAGAGTTGGTGGTAGAGTGGCGGTGAGCCCGGGTGGTGGAATTGGTAGACGCGCACGCTTCAGGTGCGTGTGGGGGCGACCCCGTGGAAGTTCGAGTCTTCTTCCGGGCACCAGTTTTTGGTGGAAAGCGGTATGCAGGTTCGAAACCGTAAGCTCAAGGAATCTTCTCGAAAGTGGCTGGAACGGCAGCTGAGCGACCCTTTCGTTGCGGAGGCTAAGCGGTTGGGGTACCGTTCACGGGCTGCATTTAAGATCCTTGAAATTCAAGAAAAGTTTCGTGTAATACGCAAAGATGCCGTAGTTGTGGATCTCGGAGCGGCGCCTGGTGGTTGGTCTCAGGTTGTTGCTCCAATAGCAAGACGGGTCGTAGCCGTGGACTTGCTCGATATGTCGCCTCTCCCTGGAGTCGAGTTCATAAGGGGCGACTTCCTGGAGCAATCCTGTGCTGAGCTACTGGAACAGATGCTCGGTGGACAAAAGGTCGATGTGGTACTGAGCGATATGGCGCCGAATACCTGCGGCATCCATCGGATAGATCATCTGCGTATTATGAACTTGATTGAGGCGGTATACGCCTTTTGCCAAACAACTTTAAAGCCTGGCGGAGCTATAGTTGCAAAGGTTTTTCAAGGGGGTACAGAGGTAGGTTTGCTGACAGAGCTGAAGCATAATTTTGCGAAGGTATCACACTTCAAGCCAAACTCAAGTCGTAAATCATCCCCAGAAACATACCTAATCGCAACGGGGTACGTGGGGAAAGAGTGAGCGTACGTAGGCACAGAAGAAGGATACGTCAAAGTCTTGTCATCAAAAATTCCCCGTGAAAGGAATTTTTTTGCTCTTGATTGACGTAGTCACAAAATAGATAACCTACCGACTAGAAGTCGGTAGTTCTGATGTACACTTGAAAAGCAAATTAAAAGGGTTACTTTTGGCGTATTATTTTATGATATTTTTACACTTTTTTTGAGTTCATTTTACATTTATTTGTTTGATTGATATCGCAAAATATCCTCTTGCCTACAGAGTAGTCTCTAACATCTATTTTTCAATTCTCGAAATTCTCCCCGTAACTTCCTGCGACTTTTCCCTCTTATGCACTGCGCGATTTCTGAGATTACGAAACACGGAGGTGCCTAAAACAGCATATGCGCGCGGTTAAGGCGTACATCTCCGTTTATTTCCAAAACGTGGAATGAGTGAAAAACCTCGTCTTTAGTCAAACACATTAGTATAATGCGAAGCATGGTATACAAAAGAAGTTCACCTAGCGTATAAATATAAAATGCAACATAGTGTTCTGCATGAAATATATGTAGCGGAAAGGTGTATATAAATTATAAAAAGTATGCTCTTCCAACCACGTAGACATAACAAGCGGATGAGTTCATATCACAATATACGATGGTCTCGGTATCTCCACATTTCTCAGAATGTATAAAAGAGAAAAGTGTCAGAAAACTGCAAAGTGAGTTTCAGGAATAAAAAAACGATACTGGAGACAATTGTGAGCGAGAGGATATTTTGTTGCAACGTCCAGATATAAATACACGAAAAATATACAGAGGAGCAGAGACACATTGCAAATACGATAACTTTAGGGTTTTCGAATTCTAGGAGTTTACTCCTTTAATCAGCTTTCAAAGCGTAACTTAAAACTACCGGCTTCCAGCCGGTGGGGGATCTATTTCCAGTCTTTTCAACCAGCATACAACAAGACATCTGGAAAAGTTTGGAACGTTCAGGCGTTATGACGACTGGATTGGAATAGAACATACAATCTCAGGTTAATCACCGAGGCATCCTACCTTCGTAGCTTTAACATTTGCAGTTCTGAAAAATAGAGCCCGATCGGAATAGATTTAACTTCACTTGCACAACAAATTATTTTTCCCAAAAGGCAGGACGCATTGTACTGATTTGCCTTTCGTGCTGCCGTCAAGCCACGCTGCGCTAACGCTTGCTTTCCGGGCCGCGCCCTACAAGCTTGACTGCCGCTTGGCAAATCAGGTCATTTTTCTCGTCCCTTTTGGAAAAAATAATAATTTAGAATGATTGCTCTTGGCTCTTTTGCAACTCTCCGCTTCTTAGGCACGTATAAACCGCTTATCATGACCTGTCTATACGTTTTTACCAAACGTTACATATGCTTCTGTTACTTTGCCATTGTTTATTTCTAAAACGCGGGATGGGTAAAAACCCTCGCCTTCAGGCGAAGGCTTTAGCATAATGTGAGGTACGGCATACAAAAGAAGTTCACATAGTGTACACGATAAAGAATACCGTGCAGTATTCTGCATAAAATATAGGTATAGAGTGCTATACGATAATATTATTAAAGATGTATAGAAGTGATAAGGGAGTGAATTCCAGAAATTAAGGAAACGGTACAGGGGACAACACTCGCGGGCAAGGGGATATTTTGTCGTAACGTCCGAACAACTAAGTACAAAAGAAATATATAAAAAACAATAGGCACATCATAAGCATGATAATTTTAATATCTCTGAATTTTAAGAGTTTACTCTTTTAATCCGCTTTCCAAGCGTGAACTAGGATCACCGGCTTCCAGCCGGTAGGTTATCTATTTTGTTGAGGTGGAAGTTACACAACAAGCTTTTATTGGGATATCTGAAAAAACATCCTAAAAAAACTCTGTAAGAAATGGCTTCAGGAATGCAGGTTACAAGGTACTTCTGGGGTTAATCTCTGGTAAATGGTATAAAACTTAATCAGCTTAGGCAGGCGTTTGCCCTAAGAGCATTCGATACATCCTCTATCGCTGAAGTACCTAGCTTTGCTAGAATATCTCCAGGTGTGTTTTGTAGGTGTGGGTTTATGCCGTCCCCCATAGATCTGTCGGTCATAGCGTGTGGCGTTGTTGCTGTCCTCTTTGCTATGTTGAAAATCAGCTCTGTCTTCAAGCTTCCGTGCGGCAATCAACGTATGGTTGAAGTTGCTGGTGCTATCCAGGTTGGTGCAAAGGCGTACCTCAATCGCCAGTACTCAACTATCGCTAAAGTTGGGGTTATTGTTGCTGCTCTTCTGTGGTTTTGCCTCTCGCCGTACGTAGCCGGTGGTTTCGTTCTTGGTGCCGTCTTGTCAGGTGTTGCCGGGTATATCGGAATGAACATTTCCGTCAGGGCAAACGTGAGAACGGCTGAAGCCGCGAGATCGTCTCTTGCAAAAGCTTTGGCTGTCGCTTTTGACTCCGGCTCGATAACAGGTATGCTTGTTGTCGGTGCTGGATTGCTCGGTGTTTCGTGCTACTACTTCGTATTGCGAGCATTTGATCTGGACTTGCGATTGGTAACCGAGTCGCTTGTCGCTCTGAGCTTCGGGGCATCCCTCATATCTATCTTCGCAAGGCTAGGTGGCGGTATTTTCACAAAAGGCGCTGATGTTGGAGCTGACTTAGTCGGAAAAGTTGAAGCAAGCATTCCAGAGGACGATCCGAGGAACCCTGCCGTCATAGCCGACAACGTTGGGGACAACGTCGGAGATTGCGCCGGTATGGCCGCCGACTTGTTTGAGACATACGCTGTTACGATAGTCGCCTCGATGGTGCTTGCCAGCATTCACTTTGCTGATGAGTCCAAATCTCTTATGATGATGTATCCACTTGCCATCAGTGCCGTCTGTATCATCGGCTCAATAATCGGTACATTTTTCGTCAAGCTCGACAAGTCCAATGGGATTATGAAGGCTCTATACAAGGGCTTGATTGCGTCTGGTATCGTATCGGCTGGGCTCATATACGGAGTTACGAATTCGATGTTTGATACTTTATCAACCGGTATATCGTTTTCCGGTGGTGAATTCACTCCGATGAATTTGTTGCAGTGCTGCTTTGTCGGCATTGCCGTAACTGGGCTTTTGGTCTGGGTAACTGAATTTTATACTTCCGTCTCCTATCGCCCGGTAAAAAGCGTCGCAAGTGCGTCTCAAACGGGGCACGCCACGAATATAATCCAGGGCTTGGCTGTTTCGATGGAGGCTACCGCCTTGCCAACGATTGTCATCTGCGGTGGCATTATCTGCGCATACATCTGTGCGGGGCTATTCGGTATCGCCATTGCTGCAACGACAATGCTTGCTTTTGCTGGCATTATAGTTGCACTGGATGCATATGGACCTGTTACCGACAATGCTGGTGGCATAGCTGAAATGTCCGAACTTCCAAGCGATGTTCGAGACATTACTGATGCCTTGGATGCTGTGGGAAATACAACAAAGGCGGTAACTAAGGGATATGCAATAGGTTCCGCCGGTTTGGCTGCTCTTGTGCTATTCGCCACGTACGTTGAGGATCTGGCGCATTACTTCCCAAGTATGGTCGTCGAGTTCAGCTTACAAAGTCCATACGTCTTGGTTGGGTTACTTTTTGGGGCAATGTTGCCGTACCTCTTCGGTTCATTCGGTATGAAAGCTGTCGGTAAAGCTGGTGGCGCCGTCGTGCTTGAAGTGCGCCGCCAGTTCAAAGAAATAAGAGGCATAATGTCAGGCGCTGCAAAGCCAGACTACAAAGCGGCTGTTGATCTGCTAACAAAGTCTGCAATCAAGGAAATGATCGTGCCATCGATATTGCCGCTCTTTGCTCCGGTGATCGTTTATTTCGTCATAAACGCTATAGCCGGACAGGAAGCCGCTTTTTCCGCGCTCGGTGCCACGTTGATCGGGACGATAGTCTCCGGATTGTTCGTCGCTATCTCGATGACATCTGGCGGAGGTGCTTGGGATAATGCCAAAAAGTATATCGAAGATGGGAACTTCGGGGGCAAAGGATCGGACGCTCACAAGGCTGCTGTTACGGGAGATACCGTTGGCGATCCATACAAGGACACTGCTGGGCCTGCCGTCAATCCGATGATTAAAATAATCAACATTGTGGCTCTGCTGCTCCTGGCTGCTCTAGCCAGTTAGCACGGCACCACCACGTGGAGCGAGACTTCTTTGTCTCCCTCCGCGTTTTTTTGCATCTATATTCATTTTGCCCCGCTTAGTAATGTGCTCGCCTGCCTGGGTTAGTGTTTCATTCCCAGCTGAGTTCGGGTGCTGAAAACGGCGGTTGGCATTGCTCTTCCCGAAGTTTGTTTGCGATTATGAGCAATTTGATGCTTGAAATAGGTTTGTTGTCGAGAAAGTATCCTCCTATTGTTGGATTTGGACTTTCACTCACCGTATATCCATTCTGTTGTAGGTAGATAATTACCTTTTCCAAGCTCGACGCCTTTCCTATAGCCGTGCATGCTGCGACCTTGTGTTCAATAAATTTCACAGACGGAGCGTGGACACGTTCAATTGACCAACGCCGAGTCCTAATTCCCGATCGGCTCAAAAACTTGTTGACGGCGGTCGTGGAACGCCCAACTTCTCCGGCGATAATTTTTATCAATTTACCCGCATTAAAACCGGTTCTTAAGACATCTATCTCCTCTTGCGTCCACGCTCTGTTTCTCATAATTGCCTGCTATCCTGTGTCCCCCTATAACCATCTTTACAGATAGACCACCACTTTCCCAAAATGAAAAAAGTCCCATAAAATTTTAAATAATTTTTCGAAATCCGCTGCGATATACCGACTTGAACGGAATATGCAATCCATTTTTAGAATGGGAAAATTTACGAATAACAAGTGGGAGTGTAGAGTGGGTTTTATTAAAGTTCGCAGTCAAAAAATGTGATGATAGGTTTAAAATATTTACTTTTTAGTTTTGGTTAAATTTTTGCATTAAAATTAAGTTAGATAGTATCATCAAAAAGAATTGCTGTAAAGCATAATGAGACAATTAGGAAATAGAGCAAAAAATAACAAAACTTTCTAATGTAAAATATTACGCTTATTTGTAATATTTATTTTTCTTAATCTCATTGCTTCATTTCAAGGTAAATCTTCAATTATATTCAGATTGTAATTCGCTACGGTACCATCGTCTTCAAAATCCAGAACACAGAATTGATAAATTTCCGATTACCAACGCCATTTCTACCTGTATCCCCATTACGTCTTGGAAGATTTTTTTGTTAATTTTAATCAAAATTTATTGTTTTATATCACGTCTATGCAACATCATTACTTACCTTATGTATTAACAACATTTTGCATGTCTACAACAATTCTGGCTTCACGCATTTTTTCATACCTGCAGACAAATTTTCATATTTTTCCCCTGATATCATGTCTTAAATTGAGTGGTGCATTGAGCCTTGGTTAAAGGAATGTCCGAATTGGCAAAAATAATCCTTGACGCTCACTCAAAAAGCGGGGTATCCTGCAAGTAGTTGTTTGGGTTGCCCTGAATTGGGTGAGTAGCTCAGCTGGTTAGAGCGTCGGCCTGTCACGCCGAAGGTCGCGGGTTCAAGTCCCGTCTCTCCCGCCACTTCGTATGTATTCAGCGGAAATTATGGAGTGTGTTGTTTCCTCATCTGAGGCGTTGCGCGGGGATGAGGTTCCGGTGTGTGCGGCAGTTGCTATCGGCAATCGAGTTATATCCACAGCTTCAAACAAAGTTGAATGTGAGCAAAAGCCTTGGCTTCACGCGGAATTTCTGGCAATTTCCGAAGCTTGCAAGCTGCTGCAAACAAAATACTTGGAACGCTCAAGCATATACGTAACGCTCGAACCGTGTGCATTTTGTGCAGCGATGTTGGAAAAGGTCAGGATTGCTGAGATATTTTTTGGTGCGTACGACCCGAAGTGCGGAGCCATAGAACATGGTGTACGACTGTTCGACAACTCGATGATAAAACCGACCATCGTTGGAGGAATTCAGGAGGAGCGTTGCTCAAAGGTTATACGGAACTTTTTCGAGAAGGTACGAAAGCAATGAGCGAGCAGATGAGATTAAACAAAGCTTTAGCTGAACTGGGCATATGCTCGCGACGTGATGCCGATAAATTGATACTTGCGGGGGATGTATGCGTCGATGCCAAACGAGTTACTGAGCTTGGCACAAAGGTTACGATAGGCTCGCAAATAATGGTTCGAGGAGAAGGATACAAATGCATAAAGGCACAAACGAAGGTATGGATTTTCAACAAGCCAGCAGGATTGGTTACAACGCACGATGACGAAAAAGGACGTCCGACGGTTTTCGATTATCTGCAAACGAAAATTAACGAGCGCGTAATCTCCATTGGGCGGCTTGATCTGAATTCTGAAGGGCTTCTTTTGCTGACGAATGATGGGGCATTTGCAAGATTTGCAGAATCCCCGAAAACCGGATGGGAACGAAAATATCGTGTACGAATTTTCGGCACACTAGCCGAAGATGCGATAACAGAGTTGCGAAAAGGAGCGACCGTTGACGAGATAAAATACGCTCCGATAATCGTGGAAAAACTGGGCGGCGGAACAGGAAAAAACCAGTGGATTGCGTGCACTTTGCACGAAGGAAAAAATCGTGAGATACGCAAAGCTCTTGCACATTATGGCGTATCAGTCAACAGATTGATACGCACAAAATACGGGGAGTACGAACTCGGAGACTTGGCAAGGGGCGATGTTCGCCTCGCGGAAGTTTCAAAGGAGTATGGAGGAAATACGCGGAATAAGCCTAGGCGAGCATAAAAGGTATCACAAAAATTATTTAAAGTTTTTAATAGGAAAGTTCTCTATGTTTTCCTTTTTATCGACGAGATATTTTTCTAATTCACACAATTTATTAAATTTTCTCGACACAACTCGTTTTGTTGCAGAATATATGAGAAATTGAAGACCTAAATTTTCTGGCATCATAGTAATAATGAGATTACTGACGTAACTACAGAGCAGAAATAACTTAAATTATCATCTGTTGTTGAAATGAATTTGTCGTTACCGTACGTCCATCTCGATTTGGAAGTTATTTTCGGTGAGTTGGTGAGTGGTAGCACTGCATTCGTATCCGAAAGGCAAGTTATTCCCCTCGAGTCCGAAGCTGTTGCTTCTGAAAACTGGCACGTTGTTTTGTGCTGCAAATGCACGTAATACCTTTGAAACATCTATACCGAAATTCCCGAAAATTATCGCGACGACATCTCGAAGCAGTCCTGCGTATGCATCAAGAGACGATCAAGGTAATAACCTTCAAGAAAGAGTTTTACCTGACAGTTTTCATCTGCCATTGCATCCTTATCAGAGAAATAAGAGAGGTCAGGTTACCGCCAAGTGCGTCCGCTTATGCCGTTGCATTTTGCAACTTTGTCATTTAGGGAATTTAAATCAGATACCTTGAGGCTCTTCGCTTTGCCATTCAGAAAATCCAGGGTGCCGGCATACGATGTCTTTGATTTGTTGCTAAGCGCAAAGTCCTTGAACATCGGAGCACTTATCGCGAGCCAGTTGTACTTTCGCGAGAAGTGGACAATGAGTGGAGTAACATCACTACACCTGATAATTATTTTCAGTTTTACTCGAGAATAATCGATACAAGCAATCCATAACATAATTTTATCGACATCATATCCTCCGCGAAAAGACCATAGAATTTTCTTGTTAAACTTGAGTGCTTTATCCAGGCGTTTGAATTTACACAACTGATCCGCAAAAACTTGCTCTTCGGAAGAGCCAGCTGGAAGTTCTGCTCTCGGGTTCGCTAGGACAGAAAGCAAACATCAGGAAGTTGCGTAAAGATGTTGTGGGGAAAGATGGGTTTGCGCAAGTGAGATGCGGTTTGAAGAGAATTTTTGCGAATTACTTTTTCCCAAAGGGCTAAGCGCATTATACCGATTTGCCTTTCGGCGTGCCGTCAAGCTACGCTGCGCCCTGCGGCTTGCTTTCCGGGCTCCGCCCTTCAAGCTTGACTGCCGCTCGGCAAATCAGGACATTTTTTTCGCCCCTTTTGGAAAAAAGAATAACTCATAATGCCCGTACTTTGAGTAAACACCTGGTTTTCGACAATTCCGGTTTTGATTCAAATTTTATTCTTGCATCATGGTTGCACAACCTCGTATTCATCTATGATTTTGCAAATCAATTCAAGCCAAACACATCACAATATGCAAGCAAAATCATTTTCTTTTTGCAATCCTCAACTGTAGTTTTGTTATAGCATCCGCTAGGGCTTCCGGTGTTGGCGGGCAGCCAGGGACGCTGGCATCTATGGGCAGGGATACTCCAACATTGGGTACGACACTTGGAGATTGTGCATAAAGCCCACCGTTGATGGCGCAACTTCCCATTGCGATAACGTATTTTGGCTGGAGCATCTGTGCGTAAAGTGTTAACAACTGAGGCAGCATCTTGGTCGTAACCGTCCCTGCGATTATCAGTAGGTCAGCTTGTCGCGGGCTAGGACGAAAGAGGCACCCGTACCTGTCGAGGTCAACCCTAGCAGCTGCTGCGTGCATCATTTCTATGGCACAGCAGGACAATCCGCAGGACAGTGGCCACATCGATTTTCCCGCCGCCCAGCGCGACATCGCATCTAATGTCGAAAAAAATACATCCGAAAGTTTGCTCACTATCCCGTCGTGGTATTCGAAAGCTTATTCCATATAGGATCGCGCAGCTTTTGTAAAAATGCTTTGTGTAATTCCAGTTCATCGGCATTCGGCGGAAAACTTCGGTGTTCGAAACTATGGCGAGAAAATTCAACGTAGGTATCGACGTTTTCGCTCTTGGGCTGAAGCGAGCCAAACAGGTTGCCCTGCCTCTGCTCAACCGACATACACAGATAAACCTCAGCCAACAGCTCTGCGTCTATCAATGCTCCGTGTTTTGTCCTCGAAGAGGAATCCACGGAAAAACGACGACAGAGTGCATCCAAAGTCGATGGTGAACCAGGAAATTTTTCACGAGCCATAACGAGCGTATCGACGACATTATTGGTGTCGAGTAACGGCAGCCCCGATAGCTTCAACTCGTTATTTAGAAATCCCATATCGAATGGCGCATTGTGTATAACCAACCTATCTCCAGCGATGAATTCCAAAAATTCTGCAGCAACTTCTTTGAATGGAGGAAACTGTTTCAAGAAGCCATAAGTGAGACCAGTTATCCTGCTCGCATCCTCGGACATCTCGCGCTCTGGGTTAATGTATACGTGCAGGTTTCGACCAGTAATTCGCTTGTCGATTATCTCGACACAGCCTATCTCAACTAACCTATCCCCATCTGCAAACGAAAGCCCCGTCGTTTCTGTATCAAGCGATATCTCCCTCACAATTACCCCACACCCCGCAGACACAGCAAGGGTAACATAGAGAGCCACAGGAAAGAAATGAGAAGCTTAACGCGAGCAGCGTAATGGCGTACAATGGCGGCAGGGGGATGTTATATGAAAAATAGATTTCGAACTAAGAACTTGGAACTATTCGGTGGAGCAGGTGGACTTGCACTTGGACTTGAACAAGCTGGATTTGAAAACGTTGCAATCGTGGAGATAGACCATGTAGCTTGTGAAACTCTGAGAACAAACCGCAAAAATTGGAATGTTATTGAGAGCGATATACGGGATGTTAATTTTCTGCAATACAACGGTGCAGTCGACTTTGTAAGTGGAGGAGCTCCCTGTCAGGCTTTTTCATATGCAGGCAAGAAGCTTGGTTTTAAGGATGTGAGGGGAACTTTGTTTTCCGAATTTGCTCGCTGCATCGAAGAAGTTCAACCAAAAATGTTTTTGTTCGAAAATGTTCGTGGTCTTCTTTCCCATGATGGAGGGCAGACATTCGCAACGATAAGAGAGACTTTCAAAAAACTGGGATATCAAATCCAGTATCAAGTATTGAATGCGTGCTATTACGGCGTCGGGCAAAAACGGGAGCGTCTCGTCGTTGTCGGAACTCGCAGTAACTTAGCAATGGGCAGTTCTTTCACCTATCCTAAACCTGATGAGAATTGGACTACACTCAGAGATGCTTTAAGAAATTGTCCCGTCTCTGATGGACAGAGGTTCAGCGAAGCAAAGAGCAAGGTTATGGAACTTATTCCTCCTGGAGGCTGCTGGGTAGATCTTCCTGAAGCTGTTGCGAAGCAGTACATGGGAAAAAGTTACTACTCTGGTGGAGGACGACGCGGTATGGCTCGGCGCATTGCTTGGGATGAGCCCTGCTTGACGCTCACAACTTCTCCGTCTCAAAAGCAAACTGAGCGCTGTCATCCCGAAGAAACACGCCCATTTACTGTCCGAGAGTATGCTCGTATACAAAGTTTCCCTGACAGTTGGATTTTTCGGGGAACTGTCAGCGAACAGTACAAACAAATAGGAAATGCTGTTCCAGTCGAACTAGCCCGGCGTATAGGCGTGGAAATTATGAAGACTTTAAAACAACTCGCATAGGACAGTGTCTATGAATTGGAATATTGATTTTATCTCCCAGAATGATTTTGAGAACCACGTTGCGCATACCATATTGTACTATGGCGAAAAGCTGGCGTCGTATGATATTGCAAAATTCAATGCAAATTTGATCGATCCGATAAAATTGATTTTCGATAAATTTGTTTATGACAAATCTTGGAAAGAATTGATTAACAGCGAAATTTTCAGACAGAGAGATAAATCCAATACGAATGAAATTGGATATTTTCATCAACGCATTTTCAGATATATCAATAATTGCCGAGTTCCGGATAACGGGAAGGACGGTGGCTGGGACATCATATGTGATTTTCCTGACGGCTATGAAATTTCTGATTCTGAAATCGTGCATACCATTTTCATTGAGATGAAAAATAAACATAATACAATGAATTCATCCTCGGCCGGAAAGACATATATAAAAATGCAAAATCAGTTGCTGAAGGCTGATGACTGCGCTTGTTTCCTGGTAGAGGCTATTGCTTCAACTTCTCAGAATATAGTTTGGAAAACTACGGTTGATGGTCAAAAGGTTTTTCACTCCAAAATTCGTCGCATGAGCATCGATAGGTTTTACGAGATGGTAACCGGCGACACAGAAGCATTTTTAAAAATCTGTCTAGCACTTCCAAATACGATAAAAGGTGTTTTATCAAAAACTTCGAGCAACATTAAACCTCCCCTCGATACTGTGTATGAAGAATTGCAAGCAAAAGCTGTGAACTTCCATAAAATGTCAGAAGATGCAGCTATGACTATGTCCCTTTACATGCTCGGCTTCGGAGAGTACCTGGGATTTAACAAATTCTCCGGATTTTTGACCCGGTAGCAGGCAGTTGCTGCGTCCAATTTTCTCCCACGGTAGCGTGAAATGCGATAAAATCGCCATATGGTGTTTTCGTATATTTTGGTATGTCAAAGGAAGATTTAGTCGAATTCGGTGGGGTGGTAACGGAGATTTTGCCTAGCACTATGTTTCGTGTTGAGCTCGACAATGGACACAAGATCCTGGCTCACACATCCGGGAAGATGAAGAAAAACAGAATAAGGGTTATGGTCGGAGACAAAGTTACCGTCGAGATGACGCCTTATGACCTGGGGAAGGGACGTATAGTCTTTCGCGAAAAATAATGGATTTTCAGCTGGTTTCGGATTACAAGCCTGCAGGTGATCAGGGTAAAGCCATCGATTTTCTAACCGACGGTGTCCGAAACAAAGCTGTGGATCAGGTTTTGGTTGGTGTAACTGGATCGGGGAAGACGTTTACGATTGCGAATGTTATACAGAACCTGAACCGTCCAACGTTGATAATGACACACAACAAGACACTCGCTGCTCAGATTTTTGCTGAGATGCAGACATTCTTTCCGAACAACGCGGTCGAGTACTTCGTGTCGTATTACGACTATTACCAGCCGGAAGCGTATGTCGCACACTCGGATACGTACATCGAGAAGACATCCTCCATCAATGAGGAAATCGATCGTATGCGCCACTCGGCAACGCGCTCTCTCTTGGAAAGGCACGATGTAATTATTGTTGCTAGCGTTTCATGTATATACGGTATAGGAGCTATCGAAAGTTATACCGATGTCATCCTGCCATTGAAGATCGGAGAACGAATTTCTCCACAGAAGTTATGTCGTCAATTGGCAGATCTGCAATATCAACGTAATGACCTTGAATTCAAACGAGGTATATTCCGATCAACTGGAGATACAATAGAGATTTTTCCAGCTCACAAATCCGACTCCTTTTGGAAAATTAGTTTTTGGGGTGATGAAATAGAGAACATAACCGAAGTGGAATATCCGTCGCTCAAGAAGATACGCCAGATGAGCGAGGTCAGGGTATTTTCCAATTCGCACTATGTCGCTTCAGCAGGTTTGATTAACCGTGCCATTTCAGAAATACAAGTCGATCTGCAGGTGCGTCTGAAGGAGCTTGAGGAAGCGGGGAAGCTTGTTGAGCGGCAGCGTCTGGAGCAGCGCGTCCTGTTTGACATAGAGATGATGCGTTCAACGGGTACGTGCTCGGGCATAGAGAATTATTCGCGCTACCTGACTGGACGCAAGCCCGGTGAACCTCCGCCAACACTTCTTGAGTACTTACCAGAAGACGCCCTTCTGATCGTTGACGAAAGCCACGTTACTGTGCCGCAGGTGCGAGGTATGTACCTCGGCGATCGCGCACGTAAACAGAACCTTTCGGATTATGGGTTTAGACTGCCGTCCTGTATGGACAACCGCCCACTGAAGTTTGAAGAGTGGGATTTCTTCAGACCGCAGACAATTTTCCTTTCGGCTACCCCAGGTGAATTTGAGATACTTCGAGCCGGCAAGGATCATACCGTTGAGCAACTCATACGCCCGACAGGCATATTGGATCCACTTTGCGAGGTCAAACCGACTGAAAATCAGATAGATGATTTGATGTTCCAGATAAAGCAAACGACAGAGAAGGGGTACCGTACGCTAGTTACGACGTTGACCAAGAAGATGGCGGAGCATCTGACGGAGTATCTTTCTGAAAACGGCATCAAGGTAACGTATATGCACTCGGATACTGAAACGCTGGATAGGATCGAGATAATACGAGCACTGAAAGCTGGTGAGTTCGACGTACTTGTTGGCATAAACCTTCTACGCGAAGGACTAGATATCCCGGAATGTGCGCTGATTGCCATACTTGACGCCGACAAAGAAGGGTACCTCCGTTCACGTACATCGCTTGTCCAGACGATAGGTCGTGCTGCGAGGAATACCGAAGGGCGAGTGATACTGTACGCAGACAAAATTACAAAATCAATGAAGGAAGCACTGGACGAAACTGCACGCCGTCGTAAGATACAGCATGAGTTTAATGTGAAACACGGCATAACTCCGCAGCCTATTTCAAAATCCCAACCAGCCATTCGAGAAAAGACGAAAAAGGCAGCGACGATTTCCAAGGAAGATGCACAAAAGGAAATTGCAAAGCTTGAAAAAAAGATGCAAGAAGCTGCCGAAAATTTGCTTTTTGAAGACGCGGCAAAATACCGCGATCAGATACGAGAATTGCAGGGATAGAAAAATTATGATTCTTGAATAGCATCGTCGCAAAATTAAGCCCAAATCTTTTACCAAGATTGATGGCAAATCTTCGCCCCAGTGGTTAAATCTAAACTCACACTCTTTCAAATGTGAGACAAAGAATTTGCCAGATCATCCATTGAATTTTGCAAGTCGTCTTTTTCAAAACTCCAGAGACATTCGAGGTCGTTTACATAACTTTTCACACGATCAAATTCGTTCTGAATTGGTATACACGAGAGTGACGTACCCATTCAAATCAACACATCATAAGCTTTCCATTCGTCAGAATGAAGTGCCATTTTGTCTTGAGTTACAGGCATCAGAGTCTCTTGTGAACAATGCAGTGAACTTTTGATTCGTTTTGCGAACTAAAAAACTGGTGTCTTGCCCGTAGCTCCTCACCCCCTTATCTCACGAATGCTTTGTACCACAAAATAGCTCTCATTTATTCAAACGCGCAAAATTCTCCGCCATGTTCTTTGGTAGAATTTCCCAAAATTTTTACGCAAAATTCCTTGAAATACGCACCAACTGTGTTTCGCTTTACGGATAAAATTTCAGCAGTTGCGCTTGCAGTCAACATTGTCACAAAAACTTATCACAATCTTTTTTATCTTGTACTCCCCAAAACGCCTGTATTTCGTATACGCTCACCGTATATCTGTCTGAGACACTAGTCAAAAGTTAAAATTATTTCGATCTTATCAAAAAATTTTAAAATTTACAGATATTGCTAGGGTATTTTAAGAATAATATACGGGCTTGCATGAGGCGACTATTTATGGCAGAGTATAAATAGGTGTATTGAGTTAAGGTTTTTGTTATGACGAATTGTTCAAAAGGGGCGGAATGTAAGTCTGTATGCGTCTTGTCAAAAATTCTCGCTGACACGTACTCTTTGCTGCTGAAAACGCAGAATGTGCACTGGAATGTTCAGTCTTGTAATTTCTGGGATATACATCTGATGACGGATGGTCATTATAATGATTTGTTTGCTGCAATAGATGTGATTGCTGAGAGAATTCGTATGGTAGGAGGAAAGGCTCCGGCAACATTCAGCGAGCTTGCAAGCCTGTCTTCGTTCGATGAGAAGATAACTCCAGGCGCGGATGGCAAGGGTATGTTGCAGGAACTGCTGAAGGCTCACGAGGCTATTTGCAAGGATTTGCGCGATGGCTTGGCGAGCATAGCTGAATTGAATGATCACGGAACTGCAGATGTGCTGGGATCTCGCCTGTCATTTCACGAAAAAGTGGTTTGGATGCTGAAAGCAAGCTTGGGATAACCCATCTTTAGGCGTCAATGGGCAAATTTGCTGTTGCCGTTGTGGAGCGTTTTGGTATAATCACCGGAGAAGGGGTCTCCTTCGTCTAGTGGTCTAGGACACCGCCCTCTCACGGCGGCAACACGGGTTCAAATCCCGTAGGAGACGCCATTTGTCGGGCGCCTAGCTCAGTTGGTAGAGCAACTGACTCTTAATCAGTGGGTCATAGGTTCGAGTCCTATGGCGCCCACCACTGGTCATGCTGGGCGGCGGTGTTTTTGTTTTGTTTCCTGGATGTGAAGTGGGTAAAAATCTTCGCCTTGTTTGGCGGGCGTTCTTGCGTAATACGATGTGTGAATTGCAGAGGAGGTGTGGTCTTTTATGTGGTGTTTTGCGCAAAAGTATTGTGAAAAAGACATATAGGTAACGATGAAGTGAATGTCTATCACTAATTACGTGAATATAGTAAACGGAAATGTAAATCCCGAGTTCACGCATATCTTAATCTCGATATTTCCGCGTCTCGTCAAAAGTCGTACAGTGTGTAAAAGGTGGAAATAGTAGGAAGTCACAGAGAGAATTCCACAGCCCAGGAGGAATATACTGGAGATTACGTCTATGGACAAAAGGTTATTTCGCAACAACATCGGGATAAATAGGCTAAAAAACACATAACAACACAGAAAACGTCGCAGATGTGATTTTTCAAAGTACTTGAAGTTTAAATACTTGCTTATAATCCGCTTTCCAGGCGTGAACTAGAACTACCCGCTTTTGATCGATAGTCGTTTATTGCGTTTTACAAGATTATATTTATTCACATATATAAAAATCAATATAGGTCTAATGTCCACCTCCGCGATACTTTTAATAGCCTTTTAAAAAATATACGACTGTTTCAAGGTTTTCTTTGCCAGCACTATATGTATCTCACGCCTTGACGCGGATGTTTTTTTATCTTACAATGGAGTTAGTATTAAGCTTGCGGAGTTGTTTTATGTCTCGCTTTTTTCGTGGTTTTAAGTCGCTGTTGG
>JAFUUW010000023.1 GCA_017471265.1 Alphaproteobacteria bacterium | reverse complement strand
CACGCTCGATTATGTCTATGCGCGTGACGGTTTGGGCTATGGCAAATTCGCCCCCTTCGCCGCTGCATGACTTGAATTTGATTTCTGTAGTTGGCATTGATTTTCTCCTTGTGATTTGTAAATGGTTATTTTTGTGAATTATTTTTTCCAAAGGGCGGTGCGCATTATACCGATTTGCCTTTTCGCATGCCGTCCAGCCACGCTGCGCCTGGCGGCTTGCTTTTCGGGCTGTGCCCTTCAGGCTTGACTGCCGCTTGGCAAATCAGAGTGCTTTTTTTCGCCCCTTTTGAAAAAAAGAACAATTCTTAGTGCCGGCGGCACTCGTGAACGCATCCTCTGCAGAGATAAACGCCTATCGTGTTGTGGTAGTCGCACCACCTACCTCCACGCTAACGGATGCGAGACGCGTGCATCAAGAGGGCAATTCGAGATGAGGCATACAAAAATGGCAAGTGTTGCAAAATTAGCACAGCGTCGTGAGAGCTTCGCCTGGGCAGTTGTCTAGCTGGGGGGCGGTATCGGAGGTGAATACGGGAGGTGTGGCTTGTGTGCAAGGAGGATGGTAGGTTGGTGCTGCGTAATTTGGGGAGGAAGCGCTTCAGGCTTAATTATAGTTATCAATTTCCGATTGAAGCATGTGTTCCACCAGCCTCCGAATGAAGAGGCGATTTTTTTGGGGGGTACCTGGTAGCTAGGAGGTGATGGGTGTGCATTTATGGGGAGAGAATGGTGGTATACCCAAGAGACTGATGGCGCTTCGTTTTTTAATTTAGCCGGGTGGCGTCTAAGCATAAGGGCGATTTATGTATTTGTGGGCGAGGAGAATGGGGTGTCAACGTTTCGTTTTTCCCCGTAGTCTGGCGAAGTGATGTCTCAAGTTCGGCTGTACCTTGAGTGAAATATGTTTCCTAAGCCTTGAATGATGAGGTGATTTGGGAGTACGGCGTTTTGGAACGAGTATTGGTAGTCGCCCTAGTGTAGCGAAGCGGGAATGGGTATGCGAGTTTGCTGGGCGTAAACGAATGAGTAATGGTAGTTACTTTGCAGATGTGCCGAGTTTGGGGCAAATTTTTGCAAAGGATAATCGATGCTGTGGGGGGAATGGATTTTCGGCTTACTTGCCAAAGCTGGGGGCTTTTCGTGATATTGGCGAAGCCTAGGTGGGGGTGTAGGTTTCTATTTTGGTATTCCAGCAGCAGTATAACTTGACAGTTTCAAGGTGGTACGGTTTGAGGGAATCACCTCTGTTACACCGTTGTGCAGTGGTGTGTACTGTCGGTATGACAGCGGCACGTTCTTCAAATTCCGCGCATTATTCAAGCAGAACGTATGCGCGTCCGAAAAGGCTGGTCTAAGGCAAAACCCGAAAGTCGGTAGTTATGGCTGCTGCATCTCTGCTCTGACCAGGTTCATTACCAGCTCCCGCAAATGCAGAAGACCAACCGCAGACAGGATACGATATTTCTCCTGAAGTGGGAATGTGCGTTTTTGGTGAATGTGGGGGCGCAAGGGGTTAGCACAATTTGATGGAACCATTGACGGCGGTATCTAGTCAGTAGGAGGGGGTGAAGGAACATTTTTGAGAGCGTCCGACACGGTACCCACGTATAGGTGCGCCAGTTTGTGGCTAAACGTACAAATTTGGAGCTACCGCAATCTGGGTTGTCGGGAAAATAGATGTACCAATGTCAAAATACAAAATGCCGCCAAGCCGAAGATTGGACACGGGAGATTTTGAAGTTCTTATAATTCGAAGCAAAGCAGGGATATGGCTTGAGGGGGGGCGGATTTCGTCGAACAGCAGGGATAGTTGGTATGAAAAATATTTTCAAAGATAAAACGTAAAAATCAACAAGACCGATTTAGAAAATTCTGCGAAATGGGAGTATGAGAAATATCTTTTGTCGAAGTTATATCCCGATGCCAAGGCGCTACTCAGTTATATTGCAAAGCAAAACGAAGAGCCAATATACACATCCGCCCTAAGCTCTAGATGCTGTCTCCAAGAACCAAGTTCTAGATATCTTCTTTCAAAAACGCTTTGCAATTCGAGGTCTGGTAGGACACGTGTTTCAATCGGAAACTGATAACTATAATCGAGCCTGGAAAACTTCCCAGCCGGATCGCGAAGCAAAACGAAACATCGGCGACTATTCTCCTCTTCCCAAAAAGCTGCTGCCGCCCTCGCCCCATACGCCATATGCCGTACTCCAGCTAAACTCGGATACTTGCTCCAGAAAACGCCTTCGAGTTTTGATAGAGGGGGGAGTAATAGGGAATACGGGATTCGACGGGGATGGCTGGACATTATTCGCACGAGATATTGACGAAGTAGGTTGGATGATAAAAGATGTGATTAACAATAAAAATGAGCATGATGTGCAAGAATGTACAAAAATAGATAAAATATTAGCGATGTATTATAAAAAAGATAGAGCCGCTATGACAGAGACTGCAAGGTAGCGTGCAATAACGGATAATTTATCAGTGGTGTTTGTGTCGGTTTCCATGGTGAGATTTACCCTTATGGAAAATGAGGAATTGTACATCCACGTTTTAAGCGATGACGCGATAAATATATGTGAAGAAATATATTGAGATAGTTGATAAAGATTTATGATAAACACAGGTCATTATAGTGTATATCCCCAAAGCGCACACCGTAGGGTGTGTTTCCATTATTGGTCGGGAAGAGCGGATTTGAACCGCCGACCCCTTGCTCCCGAAGCAAGTGCGCTACCAGGCTGCGCTACTTCCCGTCCATAGACAGTATGATACCTGTCGCCACCTGAAATTGCTATGTCTAAGCGCACGACAGCGACAAGCATAACTTAGCGCTATGTGCTATCGGCTTCTAGCTGGTAGATTATTATCTATTTGGGTTGACAATAAATTGTTCATTTAGCTAATTTGATTGCATTTAAGAAAAATACTCTAAAAGTATTTTTAATGTACAATAAAATATCGAAAAAGTTTTGAAATGATTAAACTTTTATGACGAGCGGAGGGAAACGGGCTACTTAACCCTAAATTGAATTACAGAATATTGTTTTTTAGACAGATTTTAAAGCTTGCAATTTCGAAGAACGTCATTCTATAAACGCAGCTTTTAAACTAAAGAATACGATGAATTATTTTTTCCAAAAGGCGGGACGCATTGTACTGATTTGCCTTTTCGCGTGCCGTCAAGCCACGCTGCGCCTACGGCTCGCTTTTCGGGCTCCGCCCTTCAAGCTTGACTGCAGCTTGGCAAATCAGGAATTTTTCTTCGCCCCTTTTGGAAAAAAACAATAATTCTTTTATGCTTGCACTTGCATATTTCAAATTACATTTATTTTCAAAACGTGGGAAGGGGTAACCCTCGCCTTTAGGCGGATACTTTAGTATGACATAAGTCATGGCATACAGAAGCAGTTCACATAACGTATATGATATAGAACACCATGTAGTATTCTATGTAAAATATAGGCACAGGGTGCTGTATGGTAATATTTCCGAAAGGCGTATGGAAGTGATAGGGAGGTGTGTTCTGCCAACTACGTAGATGTAATAAGCGGAAATGTAAGTTCTGATTATATATAATGCTAACTTTGGTGTCTCCAAATCTCTCAGTGTCGAAGGCTGTACAATATATGAGGGGAAAAAGTAGCAGAAAACTGTAAGTGAATTTCAGGAATTAAGGAAACGGTACTGGGGGCAACACCTGTGGGCGAGAGAATATTTTGTCGCAACGTCCGGGCAGATAAGTGCAAAGGATGTACAAGAACACACAGAAGAACAAGAAGGCACCATAAATATGACCAGTCTTAGAATATATAGAATTTACCCCTTTTAATCCGCTTTCCGAGCGTGAACAAAACCACCGGTGTCCAGCCGGTAGGTTATCTATTAAGGGGTAAAAATAAATATTCAACATACATTCATGGCACAACATTGCGCCGTTCCTCTTTATTTTTTGATGAAAGAGTCAGTATGTTCGCACCGCCGCTTTTCGCTTTACGGCAGAAAAGTCTGCGTAACAGACCTGGCTTTTTCAGCTTGCGCTCTCCGCTTAAGAATGCGGTGCCGATCTTCCAACCTTCCTCGGATACTCCATGTCCAACATTGTGATGAGTTACCAATTCGGCTGGTACGCCGAATTTTCTCAAATCCTTCCTTGCCTGCACTGCATCGGCGTACTTTACTACAGGATCATCATCTGAGTGAATTTGCAAAACTTCAGGTTTTGAGACAAATGGGGGATTTCCACTTGGTCTGCTAAAGCCGCCGCAATATGCAACTATCTTAGATATCTTCGAGAGATACATCATCTCAAATGCAACTCGTACTCCCTGGGAGAAGCCAACCAAATTTACATCAGCGCAATCGTACTCGGCTACCATTTGTCTGATATAACCGCAGACGGTTTCGCGTATTCCATCAAGTCCAGCTCGTTTCTCTACACTATCGTTCTTGATTTCCCGCCACCATCCCCAGGTATTATCCGAGATTTTTTCTACTCCATTTGGCATCAGGAAAATTGCGTTATCAATCTTCGGGGCAAAAAATGCATCGCATACCCCGCGAAAATCTTCACCACGTCCACTTGAACCGTGAAGAAAAATTATGAGTTTTTCAACTTTGGAAAAATTTGCTGACTTCATCACACATCCATTAACTACCATCTGCAAAACCAATGCTATGTTGGCAACCACGGATATCGTACGATAGACCAGAGTAATTAGGCAGTGTGTATATGCCCCGGAACTTAGGTAATGGAATTGTCATCCACATCTTGATAGGAGATATGCTCGGCTGTGTTATTTCGCATTTTGGAATACGCAGGTACGGGGAATGCCGGCTAAATCTTTTTCTATCTTCAGGAGCTGCAGGGAAGTTCGTATCTGGGTAATCTTTTGAACCTGGTCAAAGCCTATCTCGAGATATAGCAACCCGTCGGGTTTCAGAAAGCTTGGCGCCTGTGGCAGTATACGTGCATAAGCTGACATACCATCACTTCCTGCAAACAATGCCACTGGAGGATCGAATGCGGTTTCAACATCCAAGTTATATCCAAGTGCAACGTATGGAGGGTTGGAAAGGATGGCATCGAAAGAACCGGACACGTCCTCGAACCAATCGCTTTTGATGAAGCTGCATTGCTCCCACACACCCAGTGCTTCTGCATTATCCTTTACGACATCAAGAGCCTTTTCGCTTATGTCAACGAAGCAGCATCGTGCATTTGGATAATATCGCAGGAGAGACAAACCGATACATCCCGTACCTGCTCCAAGATCTAGAAGTTGTAGCTCAGCTTGAGTAGCTAGGTAATGCTCACGGAACAGGTCAATAATCAGCTCTGTTTCCGGACGCGGATCAAGGGTATCCCTGGTTGTCTTAAACATCGCGCCATAGAATTCTCGCCGCTGCAAGATTTTGGCTATGGGCTCGCCTTTGCCACGACGAGACAAAAATGATTTCAAGCAGGTAAGCTCCAAATCCGAAACAAGAAACTCCTTTTTGAAAAAAAGTCGAGAGTACGTCGTTTTCAAAATAAACGCGAGCAGCAGTAGCGCATCTTTTTGCGAGACTGCCTCTTGGGTAGCTAGAGTGAGTAGCTTCGCCTTTGAAAGTATCTCAGTCTTCACACAGTACCGCTACCTTGACTTGAACTTAAAGAGGCTTGAATCAAATACACCAATTTGCCTCAGCTTTCTGTGCAATGCAGAACGTTCCATACCGACAAACTTTGCTGTCTGAGAGACATTGCCAGCAAACCGCTTCAATTGCTCGAGGAGGTACTCTTTCTCGAATTTCTTGCGCGCCTCTGCTATTGGCAATTCGGCAACTGCAGATAGGAAAGGCAATTCCCCGCCATCAGTTTCACCCCCGGTTATTTCACGAGGGAGATCCTGCAAAGAGATCATAGTCTCATCTTTATTACCAGCTTCCGAAACGGTTAAAATCCAATCGATTACGCTTTTCATCTGAGCAACGTCCCCCGGCCAGGCATAGGAGCCCAGGACGCTCAACGCCTCATTCGAGAAGCGTCTTGGTGTCGTATTGTGAGCTTTTGCCATTTGTTCCATAAAGTACTGGAGGAGGCATGGTATATCCTCTCGCCGCAATGATACCGGAGAAATTTTGATGATGTTTACATTCAAGCGGTAATAGAGCTCGCTGTTGAATGTTCCATCTGCGACGAGCTGCTCGATGTCCAGGGGAAATCCCGCAATCAACCTGACATCGACGGGTATTTCTTTGGAAGAGCCTATTCTCGTGAAGCTTTCATCCTTAAGCAGTTTCAGTAGCTTTATCTGAAACTCTTTTGATGCAAACGCCAGCTCGTCAATAAACAACGTACCACCATTGACACGTTCGAGCATTCCTGATTTCAGTGAGCTTTCGTTCTGAGAGCTTACTTCCATACCGAATAATTCAACTTCGAGCTGCTTCGCACTGCAAGATCGACAATTCAAAGAACAGAAAGGCTTGTTTGCTCTTTGAGAAAGGCGATGTATTTCTTTTGCTACTGCCTCCTTGTCTGAGCCATGAGCCCCCAGTATGACGCAGCGCCCATTCAGTACGGATATCCTCTCTATAGATTTACGTACATACTCGCTATTCAAAGATGTTCCAAGAACCCCCTCAACGACCTTCGCCTTGGTCTTCAACTCGGAATTTTCCATTTGCAGTCTGGACATATCGATGGCTTTTTCAACGGACGTTAGGAGTCTTGCCGTATCAAATGGCTTTTCTATGAAATCATATGCGCCTTTCTTTATTGCAGATACCGCAGTATCGACAGTGCTGTGTCCGCTTATCATAACAACCGGGACGTATTCATAATTCTTCTTTATATCTTCCAAGAGCCGTAAACCATCGATTTCTCCTTTTCCAAGCCATACGTCAAGGATGACCAAGCCGGGACGGGACTTTCTGATTGCATCATAAGCCTCAAGATAATCTCCCGCTGTCGTTGTTTCGTATCCATTATCGCCGAGTATTCCCGATACGAGATCTCTTATGTCTGCTTCATCATCGACAATGAGAATGTTAAATGCCATTTTCTTTTTCCTTTTCAATAAAATTTTTAGGTATTTCCATCAATACCTTTGCCCCACCGAGGGCTTCCGACTTCCCTAGGGTTATCTTCCCATTATGATCCGTCAAAATCTTATAGACTATAGCCAATCCGAGACCAGTCCCAGCATCCCTGGTTGTGAAATACGGCTCGAAAGCCTTTTCAATAGCCGCCGGAGAAAAGCCGGATCCGTTGTCCTCCACTGAAATAAACACCGACGCGCTGTCAGCACTAGTGCGCACCAGGATGCAGCCTTTATCCTTCTGGGTGCTTTCATTTATAGCATTGGCAGCATTTTGTATGACGTTTATCAATGCCTGGTTTATCTGTGATGGATCAATATGGCAAAAGCATTTCTCTGTGAAAAACTCCGTTTTGAGCTCTATATTCTTGTGAGCATTCGATTGAATGAGGACGACCTCGCTCACCAATTTTGTAACATCCGTTCGCTCAATCTTTGGCTCGGGCATTCTTGCAAAGTCGGAAAATTCTTTCACCAAATTCCCTATACAGTGTACCTGCCGAACTATGGTATCTATACAGGAGCTGAATATCTCCGGGTTTGTCGATATTTCTTTTCGATACCTGCTTCTCAGGCGCTCTGCCGAAAGCTGGATAGGCGTCAAGGGATTTTTTATCTCATGCGCAATCCGTCGAGCAATATCTCGCCAGGTATTCTGCTTACTTGAAATCAGCAGCTGTTGCCTCTGCTCCTGCAGCTTTTGAGACATATCGTTGAACACAGCTATAAGCTTATCGAATTCATTTTTTCGGGTACGAAGTGATATCTTGGTTCCGTAACTTCCAGCAGCGATGGCATCTGTTGCATTGATAAGTTCGTTCACCGGACGTGTAACTCTGTTAGCGAAGATGAGAGCAACAAACGCAGACAATAGCAATAACGAAGCTACCAGAATACCGAAGAACAGCATAAACGATATTTTCAATCCTGTTCTCTGTGAGGTGATATCTTTGTACTCACCGATGGCTTCTTTCATGTTTTTTCTACAATCAAGCACGAGGCTATCGACGGGCGTGGAAACAATGAGACAGAAATTGCATTCGCTATCTATTGCCGCAGCGGATACAATTGAGCCATCAACTTCCCAGGTTGTTACGCCATCCGAACCGGTATAAAAAAAATTCTCAGGTATTTGGATAAATTCAAGCGACTTAGCAAATAAGGTGCTGGCGATAACTTCGCGGTTGTATTCTCTAAATTGCACGACGGCAGCGGCAATATTTAGATCAGTTGTCTCCTGTTCCAACATACGTTTGATCGCCACGTGGTCATTCAAAAGAAGATCTGCATTCAGTGCCAACAGATAACGCATATTGGTAGCAAAATTTTCCAGGTTAACCTTTGCCTCATTTATGTATATATCAGCGACTTTTTCAGAATTTTCTATGGATTTTCTCACTGGATTTTTGAACAAATTCTCCACACCAACATTGAAAAACAGTGTTGAAAAAACAAAAATACAGATTGCTGGCAAAACGGCAATACTTGAAAATAGCCAAAGCACCTGAGTGCGAAATTTAGATTTTATGTATCCTCTCAATTTTTGATGCAGAAGGAGCAATCTAATCTTGCGAACGATAAGGAAACACGAAATTAAAACCGAAAGCCCACCTATTGTCTCTAAGGCAAATATGCGGATAGCATTCACACTTTTGGGAGACAAAACCAAATCGTGTGTCAAAAGAGCCAGCGAAGCCAAAAATACGACGACAGTCAGCGGAAGAACTTTCCCCAGTTTCCAACTGCTGCCAAAGCCTTTCATGCGCAAACGCTCAATGTGAAGTGCACGCAGCAGATTGTAACATATTTGCAACACCAAGCTATATAGCAGTCCTCGTTATTTAGACGTGGCATCGATGATTTCGTTGCAGTTGTAGCAAGCGTCTGTGTCAAATTTCTTCTGATACGTGAACATCGAGCGTATCACGTGTTTCACATAGATCCTCGTTTCCTTTATAGGAATGAGTTCGATGACATCCAGAGGCATCAGCTTCTTCAGTTTTTTTATATTTTTTCGATACTTCGATACATTGCCCTCTCCACAATTGTATGCCGCTATTGTGTATATGACATTTCCAGCATACTTCTTGAGCAGGCGATTGAGTATTGATGCTCCTATGGTGATATTCTTCTGCCTATCAAACAGCTGTTCCTTCCCTACGTGAAACTTCAATCGCTTTGCCTCGAAAGCCGCAGTTGCCGGCATAATTTGCATAATCCCCACGGCTCCCGCATAGCTTTTGGCACGCTCGTTGAAATTGCTCTCCCGGTGAATTATGGCGTGCACCAAGCTGATGAAGCAGGCATCATTCTTGATCCGTTTTAGGGTCTGCATATCGGGGCGACTAAGTACCTTGTATGCCTTATCATTTGAGAAATAGCGTTGTCTTCGCGAATTTTCCGCAATCAATATGGATGTTTCGTTATTCGCTACCGCGATATCCATAAGCAGCATTTCTTCATTCGGATCTTCAATTTCATTTATCAGTTGTTGATAAAAATACTTTCGCATATTGTTGTCCTTAACCTTCAATAAAACCTGTACAAGTTCGCGATTGAAAAAGGTAAACGCTGCATCATGAGATTCATTTGCAAAATTTTTGTGCTGTCCTAGTTTACGCAACCTCTGCCTTGCCAGGTATCCGTAGAATGTCGAAAAAAACCTTTCCGCCTTCTCATACCAATTCATAGCTAGAACAACATCTCCTCGTTTTCGATATACCTCAGCAAGCCAAAAAGCGTTCTTGCTCAATCTTATGGCAATTTCTGAATTTTCATATGCCTTTGCGAAATGCGACGCAGCTTTTTTGTTATCTCCGAAAAAGCGAAAGGCTATATATCCCAGAAGCCATTCGGCTTTTGCTATCTTCTCGCTTTTCTTCGAACCGAGTTTGTAGAGCTTCATAACGCCGTACGCCAACTTCGGGCTGCCTGAGCGCAACATATTGAATGCAACGTGGCGGCGCTGATTAAAGAACGAAGTCGCATACCGCTCCTCCCCGTCGTTTGATAGAGACAGGATATCCGCTGCTGCTTTGTCCTTCTTTTTATCAATTAGCCTT
>JAFUUW010000022.1 GCA_017471265.1 Alphaproteobacteria bacterium | reverse complement strand
TCAACACAAACTGAAAAATCGTACCACACAATCGTTAATGGTTGAATGACTAAGCCTCTCACTTTGGGCAATATAGAGCAGACATATGCCCTAATGTCGAAATTCATTCACGGTTTCATTCAATCAACGCTTTTGCCAGTGCCTCTGCGGAGAGCTGAGACACGTGGAGTTGTTCGGTTCTGGAAGCATGGACTACTGGTTTTTTGGACGCAGTTAAAAAATGTAACTTTGGGAACAAATGCATTTGCCCATCATCCAAAATCCCCTGCAGTATGACATTTGACACTCCGCCCCATACTCCTTCTTCAAGAACGATTATTTTTTCGTGCGTTTTGGCATATCGATAAAAGGTCGCGAAATCGAATGGTTGTATAAACCTTGCATCGATCATCGTCGGGGTAGTCCCTGAAATTTCGACGGCTTTGAGTACCTCCTCTAGCAGCGCACCCGTTGAAATTATAAGCACTCGTGAGCCTTCAGCGACTACCCGGCTTTTCGTGGCATCGCCACACTCTACGTCGTAATCCGTCGCTTCTGCCTTTGGAAATCTTATTGCGCTTGGAGCATTATCACAATTTGCCATAAATTCGACCATTCGTTCGCATTCCATGCGCGATGACGGAGACATTATGGTGAAGTTAGGAAAGTTTTGGAGCAGAGAAACGTCGTACAATCCTGCATGTGTTTTTCCGTCGTTTCCAGGAAATCCTGCTTTGTCTACGACGAACCTGACAGGTAAATTTTGCAGAACAACATCGTGGAAGATTTGATCGAATGCACGTTGCAGGAATGTGGAATATATGCAAACAAATGGCTTAAATCCCTGGGTAGCCAGTCCTGCAGCGAATGTAACCGCGTGCTCCTCAGCTATGCCTACATCAAAAAAGCGCTCCGGAAACGCAATGGCAAAATTTGCAAGCCCGGTACCAGTCTTCATTGCTGCAGTTATACACACTATCTTCGAATCGCGCTCAGCTAGCCTGACAATGGTTTTCCCAAATACATCGGCAAATCTGTTGCCTTTCGATTTATCCAGACCATGTAATTTCGTCGCATCGTGCTCTGCTTCAGGACAGCCTTTTCCCTTCTCTGTTAAGGTGTGTATCAGTACGGGTTTGTACGTCGCGACATCGCGCACATTTTCGAAAACTTTTATCAATTCTTCCAGATTATGTCCATCGATTGCTCCGATATATTGAAAACCAAATTCTTCAAATATGTTGTTACCGTATATGGCAGACATAATCCCTTTTACGAAGGTTTCGATTTGTTTTGAAAGCCTTCGCGGGAGCACAGAAAGAAGCCGGCTTATCATTCGTCGAAACGACAAACCACCACGCGAAGCAAGCAATTTCGAAAGGTATCTCCGCATAGCCCCAACGGACTCGGAAATCGACATCTGATTGTCGTTCAATATAACTATGAAGTTGCTGGTACCAGCAGCGTTGTTCATAGCTTCGTAGATCATGCCACCGCTTAGCGATCCATCCCCAAGTATGGAAAGTACTTTATAGTTCAAACCAGCCAAATCGCGTGCTTTTGCAATACCCAATGCAGCACTCAGAGATGTTGATGCATGCCCAGCTATGAAATGGTCATATTTACTTTCGCTAGGATCGGGGAACCCGGCTGCTCCTTCAACTGTTCGCAGATTTTCCATCAACTCGCGTCGTCCTGTCAGGAGCTTGTGAGCGTATGATTGGTGTCCGACGTCGAATATAAATTTATCGCATTCGATATCGAAGACATAATGCGCTGCAACGATCAACTCCACTGAACCAAGGTTTGAGCCCAAGTGCCCGCCATTTTTGTATACGATGCGTACGATCTCGTTGCGCAGCTCAGCACACAACTCCTTTAGCTGCGTTATAGAAAGTCGCTTCAAGTCCGAAGGTTTTGAAATTGCATCCAGTATCATTCATTCCACATCGGCGATAACCGGAGCATGATCAGATGGTCGTTCTTTCGCCCGCTCCTCAAGATCGACAGTGCATCGTTCAACCTTAACATTCGATGTTGCGAGGAAATAATCCAGTCGGAGACCGTAATTCTTTGCAAATCCACCGTGGCGGTAGTCCCACCAGGTGTACGCTGTTTCACTCTCGACGAGCTCTCGATGTGTGTCATGCAAGCCGGTATCGAGTATATCCTGAAAGAGTTCCCGCTCTGCGTCAGTACAACAAACTTTCCCGTGCCAAGCCTTTGGATTATAAACGTCGATGTCAGCACGAGCTATGTTGAAATCCCCGCCAATTATGAATTTCTCGTCTGTCATACGATGGCTCAGATAGTTCCGTAAAGTTTTGAGAAACTTCAACTTATATGGGTACGCCGGCAATTCCACATCTTGACCGTTCGGGACATACACAGAAGCAATCGTGAATCCGCCGACGAACGCTTCGACATAACGTGCCTGTTCATCGCCCTCGAAAACCTCGCTTCCGAACTTCGTGCACTCCATCCTGTGTTTCGAAAGAATAGCGACACCGTTGTACGACTTCTGCCCGAAAACCAGGCAGTTGTATCCCGCATCTTCCAAAACTTCCTTTGGAAAAGCGTCAGTCGTACACTTCACTTCCTGGAGCAAAATGGTATCGACATCTTGTCGCTTCAAGAAATTCAGCAGATGCCCGAGCCGCACTCTCACTGAGTTTATATTCCATGTGGCAATTCTCATAGCTTGAACGATTTCCCACACTTGCAGGTTTGTGCCCTCTCGCGCCTTACGATGATCTCTCCACCTAGATCGCTTTTCAAATCGACAACGATATCATCACAAAACGCTAGACAATCCTTCACTACAGCAAACTCGATACCTTCACAGGTAATCATTTCGTCGTCCGTCGCCGGTGGCTCCAGAAGCAAAACTAGCATATTGCCGGCACAACCACCCTTTCGTAAGATCACTCGGGGAGACTTATTGGATGCCCCTTGCAAGACAGAACGAATTTTGACAGCAGCAGCTGGAGATACCTTCACGCAGCGTCCCCGATATTGAGGGTTTTAAGCAGATCGTGCAGTTCTTGCCGTGCCGCAATATGCGACAAACTCATACGAGATGCAGAGATATTGCGATCAAGTAGCGTCAATCCCGACAAAAACAACTCACGGAAAATTACGCGTTCTTTGAACCCTCGAGCCAAGCGAAAACCTATCCTCTTCGCCAACGCCCCCAAAATCTTGTCCAACTCCGTACGGTTTTTCGACAGTGTATTCGACATTCTGTTGAGGAGAACTACCCAATCTATACTGCCTTTGTCCCGTAAAATCCGTTCTTTCTTCTGGTTCCACACCATCTCGGCGTACACGCTTGGACGTATGTTTGTCTCAGTCGAATCATTGATGCGAACTAGCAGATCAAGATCGACAAAACTCTCATTCATCGGAGTTATTATGACATCCGCGAACGAATGCGCTATTCGCGACAAACTGCTGTCATTTCCCGGAGTGTCTACGATTATGTAATCGTACTCCTCAAGCTCGTGCAACAAACCTCTGAAATTGTCCAGGTTTTCCTTTGTAGCATCAGAAACCGAATTTGATGTGCTCTCAAAAAGCGCCGTATGATGCGGTGTCGGTATCTCCGGATTTTCCCGCTTTGTAGCTTCTCTGTTTTCGATATACCTCGTGAAGGTGCCTTGCTTCGCATCAACGTCAATCGTCGCAACGGAATGTCCTTTTTGCAGGAGGCTCACCACAAGGTGCATAGCGAGCGTGGACTTTCCCGTACCGCCCTTCTGATTTCCAAAAACGATAATCTTCTTTGGCATAAGCAAACGGGGAAAAACACACGCTCCCATTCTAGCACCACAAAGCGAAAAGGAAAAACAGCTCCTCGATGCCGGAGCGTCTCACCTACCTTGGGAAATTATGGGGAAGGCGGGTCGGTAAAGAGTTTTAACTTGTGAAAAGATTTGCCAAGGTATCGCACGTTGCCTCACCCGCTTTGGGAATTTCACTAATATGCGGTGAAATCCGAAAATTTTTTGGCATATTAGGTGCGTTTATAACTTTTTTGCTTGAGGGATATCCGAGATGATACAGTGGTGCAACCCCAAATTCTATTTGATATGCCACACTTTGTGATGAAAGTGTCGTCGACAAAATGGAGCGGAGTGTTGGCAAGTTCTCAATGCACCGCCGTGCCAAGCCACATCAGGCTCGGCACAGCGATATACCTCAGGTGGTTATGAACGTTCACTCTCCTCCATATTAACCTTCGCCTGTTCATACAAATCTTCGCAAAAACGATTGAAAAATCCGGGATACGTTTTGTTTTCTCCATTCTCAGAAAACCTACAAAATTGCAGAAAATTTTGTGACATAACAACGTGCAGATCGAAATTCTTATTACTGGTGTAGCGATTTACGTAGTCCGAAATGCCCTGAAAGACCTTGCTGGCAGACTCCTCCTCGCTCCAAATGCAGAGGTTTCCGTCTTTTGCACGATCGCATATCTCTTCCCAAATCTTCAGCAAATAGGCAAGTGCCACACGCTTATTGGTACGCAGATTACACGACAAACTCTGGGTTGGGCTGTCAAGAAGCGAGGATATCTCACTCAAAATAGCTCTGGCTTCTGTATCATCAGCTGGAATAGGGGAATAACGTGGTTCTTCTATAAACCTTTCCAAAAACCTATCGTTTTCACTAAGGGGCGTTAATCCAATTTGTTTATCACATTTGATATGAAAATCACGAATTTCCGCCTTTTTCGCTTTCAATTCATCTTCTCTAATCACAGAATTTCTGTTGAAGCAATCCTTGACGTTTTTGACAAACCCTTCCATACCCAATTTTACGTCAGACGATTTGAAATCGCAGGAGACTTCTTTTATTCTATACTGAAGCGTTTCTATCTCATTCAAGTCAATATAGTAATCAGCATCAGAAAATTTTTTCAAAGTTTTAGAAATACTATAAGCGAGTCTTTGCAACTCAGCAAATTCCTTCTTAAGCTCCTGATCCGGAACATCACCAGAAACCTTTTGCAAAAATTCAGATAGTTTGCCGAACGTAAACTGTTTTTCTGTCCACCTCAGTTCTGGAAACTTTTCAAAAAATTTTTTTTCAACCTTGGCATCGAGCTTTTCCCCGTTTAACCACAAAACTTCTGCAGAATTCTTTATCAATTCCTTCAAATTATCAGCAAGTGTTCCTAGTTCTTTTATTGAGCGCTTGACCGAGCCATCAATTTTTGTTTTATCCTCGTCTTTCATTTTACTAGAGTAACAAGTACAAACTCTATCAATACAGCCATTAGCAATTCGAACAACTTTATTAACAGTTTTCTCTATTTCCTCTGAATGATTTTCGCTATTTTTCAAAACAACATTTTTAACGCAAGGCAAAACCATGCCGTACATCTCATCCCTAACTTTCATACGTTCTCCAAAAAATTTCTTGTTATCAAACTCTTTTATGCCAAGTTGTTTAATATCGTCTTCTAAATTCATAAGCAATATGGAAAACGGCGTGATGAAAGTATGATGGAACTGAAAACCCCGAAAGTCTATTATTGCTTTGTCAACAACTTCCTTTCTAAACTCCTCGTTTACGATCTTTCTTTTCAAGGAAGCAATGAGATGATTCATAAAGAGAGCTCGCATTTCATTTGAAAAACGTTCAATTTTTTTCTCAGTTATCTTATGTGTAGCCACCACAGTTTTTGCATTATCAGCCACTGCTTCTAATTTTTCATATTCCCATTTTGGAAAAATCAAAAAGGCATCAGAGCTACAGCCTCTCGCAATATTACGGTTGTACTCATAATTAAGCACTCTAGGCGTCAACCTCAAACTATCATTTATGTAATGCCAGTTCTGAAAAACTTTTTCAGCCCCCCTAACAAAATTTTTATCCATTACGATTTGAGGACATATACATTTCAAACATTTTCTGAAAAAATCAGCATCTATAAATAAGCGCTCATCATTAATGTTTCCTAAAATTCTCCTATGCACCATTCTGGGAAACGCCTTATATTCATCGTCCAGGTTAATCGTCAACTTTTTGCACAAATGCTTTGAAGTAACACCTGCAGAGTAATCAATAGAAAGAGGCGAAACCTCCTCCTTATTCTCACCGTTTTCGAATGCAGGATCATTTATTTTGGCCTTAGCAAAAATTCCACGTTTTGAACCATCGGATGTGCCAAAATCCCATTCAAGCACGGCATTGCCCGTCAACCGAGCCGCATTTTTATCTTTGTAATTCTCGAAACACGCCCTATTCACCTCCGGGCCGTTGAAAGTCTGCTCGTGGCGGTTGTCCTTTATATCCCTGATCAGCTCGACCAGTCGCAGTGCCCTTGAATATAGCTTTACATCAGACACCGTCTGTTCGAAATTCGTCCAGTACTTTCCATAATCCTTGTTCTTTCGAATAGCTTCTGCCGCCGCGTCAATGACGTACTCACTCGGGAGAACCCTTTTATCGAACATACGATTTATGGAGTTCTTCAGAAGAAATGCATTCCAATTCGCACCGCCAAACTTCGCAGGATTATTTGCGGCTATCTTTATGATGTCGTCTTTGTTCTGGTTGAACTCAACAGCGTTATCTGCCACAACTTTACGGACATAATCCCAAATCGAGGATTCATAGAACCCCTTCTTATAGTTGTCATCGAGCCACTCCGGATGCTTGTCATCTTTCAATATCTCCGCCAGATGAACCTTATACACATCACCGTACGCAACCCTCGCCAAAACCTTACACGGTGTATCAGGCAGCTCCGTAACTAAACTAGCTTCGCCTGGGATAGTCGGGGCGGCTAGCCCCCCCCCCCCCGAGTGGGTTTTTACCTGAAGTCGAGGCAAAAGATACCCCAGCAATCACATGCATCGCCAATGCAACAATAGTTAAATTTTTAAACATATCGTTTCCCTAAAAAAGAGCCTCTCATATTTCCATGATATCACAAAAATTACACCAAAGCAAAACAAATGTTATGAAATTGGCGAATAATGCCGGAGAGCGATTGTATATCTTTCAAAAACCGGACAACAAAAGATTTTTAACATAAAAAGTTTTACAATAATATAATTATTCTCAATAATATAAAAACGATATTTTATATATTGAATCATAATCTTTAATTAAAAATAATTTTTTATTTATTTTAAAATTTAATTTATTTTTACGAGAATTACAATCCTTTAATGCATTTGATATATTTCACACATCTATTTCCGAAATGCGGCGAAAAATTCAAATGAATTGCCAACATCTCCTAAAATTGCTCGTACGATGCCGTAGAAGGGGACGGTTGTAATTTGAAATAATTTACCTTGAATTAGCTAAATTTTAATCTTTTATCTCTAGGCTGGAGGAAGGGGAATTGCGATGTTTGAATGATTGCAGATGAATATGACGCAAAAAATGTCGAACAGGCTTGAGTTTGTGCGCAGGATAGGTATGTGCCCTTTGGCGCTGAACCTATACGTTGACAGGTATTCTTTCAAGTTCTTTTTGAACGACGTTTTTTCCGGCATCAAGGCATTTCTCTCGCTTTTCCCGCTTATCCTTGCTCTTGCATTTTTCTGCGGAGCCTCTCCGCTTCAGGGCATAATTTCGTGCGCTATAGCCTCGCTCGTCGGCGGATTATTCGGCGGCTCAAAATATCAAATCGCCTCCATTGCGTTGCCTACATGCGTCTTGATGTTCGAAATCCTCTCGAAGTACCAATACAAGGGGTTGTTTTATACCGCCATATTTGCAGCGATTATCCTCATACTTTTCGGCTTGCTCAGGGTGAGTGAGGTGCTAAAGCACATATCGTCATCCTTTGTTGCCGCACTTTCGGTTTACGTCCTTTTTTCCATTTTGGTTAATCAGGTGCAGTACATCTTGGGCGTCGATAGCATCCAATCGTCGCAGGGGCTTTTGGAGAATGTTCAGCTGTTGGCAGGCGGCATCGAGAACACGAGTATGGTCGGCATTTTGACTGCAGCAGCATTCACGGTTCCGATATTGGTGTTGCAAAAATTCGCAAGAGGATTTTATCCATCCGTCATATATCTGCTCCTTGGATGTGCCGCTGTATACGTGAACAACCTCGGAACGCTCCCCTGGACGTTCGACATAAAGACCGTCGGAGGAGAAATGATAGCAACGCAGGCTCTGGACAACATAACGACGCTTTCGCGCACCATCCCATCACAGGTGTTTTTAGCAAATGCGATGAATTACGCTTTCATAATTGCGATACTCATTGCCTGCGAAGCGTGCTTTTGCACCAACGTTTCCGCAAGTATAACCGGTGATAAACGCCTACAAACCAATGCGGAACTCGTATCCACCGGAATATCGAATTTTGCCTCAGTCGCTTGTGGTGGACTTTTCGTTTCGCCAAACGTAAATTTTTCGCTAAAAAATATAAGAGAACGTTCGAGAACAGTTATTCCCATCGCCATAATAGCCGGTTTTTTCATAGGGTTTTGGTATTACAGTGAAACAATCTTTCGTTTCATTCCGCTAAACTGCATTTCAGGTATTTTGCTTGCATATGTGCTATCGGAATTATGGACTAAGAAATTGACACAATACCTGAATTTCAAAGCGAACGACACATACATATTTTGGCTGACGTTCTTGTTAGCATTGTACTTCGGCTTTATTCCTGCAACCATCGTGGGGTTCACAGCGTCGTGCGTATTCTTTTCTAAACGGATGGTGCGTATCAAAGATGCGACAGTTCACACGACAAAAAATCATGATACAGGAGCTGTGGAATTTATGTCGAACAAAAACGGGTTTATGAATTCCCTCGGTATCCCGCGGCACATAATCGACAAAATCGAGGTTATCCAGATTTCCAACGTGCTTTTCCTGAATATCGCAAAGGTTATTGAGGAGGCGCTCAGTGCACAGGGAAAATTCCCGAGTGTACTCGTGGTGTACTTCAACAATGTTCCGTACCTCGATGGGGAAGCTTTCGACGCCTTGCGGCAATTGGTAAAAAACGCGACGGCGAAGAAAGCTATAGTCATGGTCTCAGGAACAAACGGTATGTTGCTCGATATACTGCAACAGAGAGCCTCAAAGGAGAAGAACTCAAACGCATTCGGCTATATCATCCCCAACTTCAGCGAAGCCATTAACCAAATCGTAAAACGCCTGGGGAAATAGGGCGTAGACGACATGAGTGAATTGATCGTTTCCAAATTCAGAGCCTCATACCTCCGTTAAACCAGCTCTTCTTGATCAACATAAGTTACAGGAATAAAGCCGAAGTACAATGCTAACAAGAACGTCAACCAAAATATGTATTGTCGTTCGCTTCCGAGAAACAAATGTATCGGAAAGTGCTACAGGGCGCGTATATTCTCCGTATTTTCGCAATTTCATTGACATTTTGCACAATCTACATTACGTCAATATAAAAAATTCTTTCAGCATAACCAACGCCTCTCACCCCCCCGCTATTTCACAGACTTCTTCAATCTATATTTCTGAGATACCAGACAGAATTCGACCAGTCCAAGCCAACTACCATCTAACAGCATCCCAGGTTCATATCACCGACAGATGTCCCTCAAAAACTCTCGCTCGAAAGAAGTTATATAATGGGCAACATCAATAGCACACACCTACACCTCTTTTAGAAATTTCCGAGTTTCATCAACTTTCTCTTTATAGATGCTCCTTTTTTGTTTGTATTCGATGCGTTTCTGCCCCCAAGATAGTTTCGCAAAAAGTCTATATTTAAAATATCTAAAGCAATTTTTCTTATAATCAAACACAGCTTTTTGTCTTGCTTGGACATCTAACAAAATGCTTTTACGAACTATTTCTTCATAAAAAGGTGTTTGCCTGGCATATTTCCAAAAATGTTCTGCAAGAGGGTAACTCGTGGCTCTCAAGGGTTTATAACGACCACAATAGTGAATGATAGACGGTTTTTTATAACTGCTTAGAAACTCTCCACACAATTTGTTCGGAAACAAATTCATTAAGTCCGGATGTTGAGGATGATAACTCCACATTAAGTCCCATTTCATCGGTAAAATTTTGATTCGCCCCGCACATACCGAATTAATAACGTCTTGATCAGGGGATCTTAATGTTTTCATTTCAATAATTTTTTCTATACATTTTGTTTCAAAATTTTCTTGGCGCATTTTGTTTAAATTTAACAACAGTACGCCGCTACAAACATAATTGTTTAGATCTTTCACTTTCAACTTTTCCGTATAGTAATCGATGTTCCCTTGATCATCCCGAACAACGGTGAGTATCCCTATATCTTTAACTCCTGCAATCATATTGTCCCCCAAGTTTTCTTTGTATAAATCCGCGACATCAGATAGCACCACAGTATCGCAATCCAAATAAACAACCTTGTCAAAATTTTTCAATATCCTAGGTATAAAAAGACGCCAATATACCGCAATGGAGAAGTGTCCATGTATATAAAAAATAGACTTATCAACCTCTCTCAAATAAGGTTCTACATCAATAAAAGTTATATTAACGTTTCCCCCTTTTTCTGAAACAAATTCAGCCAATTTGCGTTTCGTGCTCTCCTTTACAGAATCCACAACAACAAATATATCATAATTATTATTTGAAGAGCCATTGCAAATAAGAGAATTTATCGCAACACACAAGTATGGGAAGTATTTTTCATCACCACAAAAAACAACTGGAACATTATTCTTTTTGAAAGATGGAACTACCTTTTTGGCAACATCGGTGTATTTCTCAAAAATCAAATGTCGTTCCTTTACAGATACACCGTTATTCTTTTTCAGTTGAGTAATGAATACCCCCGTCAATCTTTCAGATATATATGCATAGGCACGCAGTTTTATAATAGATCGATCCGAGATATCGATCCTTTTCTCCATTTCAAAAAGAATTCCGAACAAAAATTCGCAGTAGTTATCAAATATATCCCACTTCATCACAAACATATTATAATTATAATATCTATGAGAATTCATATACTCTTTTGCGCTATCGCTATATTCAGGATACTTCTCATCAATAATCGATAGTGCCAATTCCAAATCGCTAAAAACATGCCCCACAGTCCAACTTGCATAAAGTTGAGACACAGAGAGTTCGTATTCAGAAGTTTCTGGAACCAAGACATCCGCATCACTCAATGCATCTTTTATTTGTTCTTCAGAAAACAAAAGGGTAAAATCTTTATCCTTCAAACAATCAATTATATACCAGCATTTAAAAATGTCTTGAGGACAATCGGCATACAACTTTTGTTTTGAATTATCAAAAAGAAACTGCCGTCTATAATGCATAAAACCAACATATTCGGGATTACCAAAGCTTTTACGATTTTTCCATGCCCAATATATACCGGTAACTTCATTGTAGCTACGATTTTTTTCGGAGATATTATCGCCAGTATCATCGCCTATCATATTATCAAGCATCCACTGATAATCATCCTCGGACATCGTTCCGTCTTTGGATACTTCTGTGGCTAGTGCTCTTCCCGTATGAATAGGAACCAATACATCATTCTTCAGCAATACCGCCGGTTTGTGATAGCAAACTAGAATTTTAACACTTGGCTGATTTATCATTCGATACTCCTTAAAAATATCAGTATACTGGCATTTTTCATTTCAACAACAACTCATAAACATCTCTATTCGTCAGTTTCTCCAGTTTTTTCTTTATGTGCAGAAGAGGCTTTATGTATTCCGCATTCAGTTCTTGCAGTGAAATTCCGTAGGTTTCATTGTACCATTTCAACTTTTCCTCGATGGAAATATATCCATCGATGGTCGATACCTTGTCGCAAAATTGTATCAACTCCACATAGGTGTTCTCCTCAACTGTCTGCAATATCTTCTGCACTTCCGCGGCTTCCACTTCATCATTTTTGCAATACTGCAGTATATGGTGCCGAGCATCGAAATCTGGAAAAGGGTGGGAAATACAGATGGCAGCTATATCCGAATGTGGGCTCTTCAGCAATTCATATCCCACACGAGGGTGCTTGTACGACTCCCGTGGCGGAAGATGAAACTTCCCGACGTCATGCATCAGTCCATACAAGTACGCCAATTCTGGATCTAGCACCGATGTTTGCGCCGCTATAACCTTAGCCGCCCTTGCGACGGTATGCGAATGATCGAAAGTTCTTTCGTTGCGCGGATTAGCTCTCCAATTTTGCGGCAAAAACTTCTCGAGCATAAATCACACCACCTGATACAACGTAACAACGGTGCTGGCAGAAATACCTTCTCGCCGTCCTTCGAAACCCATACCTTCCGTCGTTTTGCCCTTGATATTAACGACACTCCCATCTATGCAAAGCATTTCGGCAATTATTTTTTTCATCGTTTCGCTATGCTTAGAAATTTTCGGAGTTTCGCAAATTATTGTCGTATCTATATTTACTATATTCGCGTTGCAAGATACGAGTAACTCCTGGCAGTACTTGAGAAAACTCGTTGAATCCACATTTTTGTTTGCAGGATCGGTCTCAGGAAAATGTTCACCTATACTCCCTTTTCCCAGTGCACCAAGTATTGCATCAACTAAGCTGTGAATTCCGACATCCGCATCGGATACCCCTTCAAGCCCGCGATGTCCTTCAATCTTCACCCCCATAAGGTATAACGTTCGGTTTTCGTCCGACGAAAACCTATGCGCATCATAACCGAAACCCGTCTTAAAAACACCGGTTTGGATATCGGAACGAAAGGTAATCTTTTTATTCGCAAAATCACCTGCAACGGCGACTACCTCAATTTCATCACGATCGCATAATGAAACGTCATCGGATGGAGCCGAGCCTTCGTACTTCCTATGCAAAGAAAGGATAGCTTGAAAGTCAAACCCTTGTGGCGTTTGAGCCAACGTTACCCGTGAGCGGTCCACACTTAAGTTATCCAGGCGAACTGAATCTACCGGAGTAACAGTCGGAACAACGGCTTTTTCCCCTTCTTTCAACTTTTCGAAAACACGACGTACAACTCCCGTCGGGCAAAAGCAACGAGCAGCATCATGTATCAAAACGAAATCTGGTGCATAACCAACAAGCGCCTCAAGCCCAGCTTTCACCGAGGTAGCGCGTGTTTCACCGCCAATAACAGGCGGAAGCAACCTCTTGTCGTTAACCCCACATAGCAACTTCTGATACACATCAAAGAAACCAGCCGGGATGACGCAGAGAACACCGGCGATGAAATCCAAAGAAAGAAACAGACGGGCGCAACGATGAACCGGAACGTCCCCTGCTGCAGCAACGAACTGCTTCGGCAGTCCTCCCCCAAACCTAGCTCCAAGACCTGCAGCGACAACTAAAGCGAAAACCTTGTGAACTCCATCGGGCATATCGGAGAACTGCAAAAAAACACCTACCCCTGGCGAGCCTTAAACTTCGGGATCTGCTTATTGATGACATAGAGCCGCCCCTTACGACGAACAAGCTTACACGCCCGATGACGACTACGTAACGTCTTAACTGAATTCGCAACCTTCATAACACCCACACCACACAAACCTGAACGCTTCGATGGTAGCACATTTTGCGGCTGTAATCAACACAGTGATGGAACTTCAGAGCCTATCGTTAAAACAACTTGTAAAAACGTGATGGAGAAAACTAAGCGGCACATTGAGAATGATAAAAACATCTCCGGTATATCGTATAGGCATATTTTGGATTTCAAAAAGAAATTCTATATCAAATGTCCAGCCTGGTATTGGTTACTTTATCTCAGCATTATCTTGCAGCAAAATCACGCTCTTCATCATTTCAATAATGATCGTTATTACCAATCATTATACTCTGCACTATCATATCTCTATAACAATTCCCGATATGGCGTAGATTTTCTTCGATGGTTTTGCCTGTTTGTAAGAGTATGTTGTACGCATTTGAGCACAGTGCGTCGCCATTTAGGACATCTGGCAATGCCGAAAAATCGCTGAGTTTTGGCAGAGTTTCGGGATGCTTCCTAAAACCCAGTTCGCCAACCAGTATATTTTCGAAATAAACATACAACAACAAAACCCCCTTTTCAGAAAAATTCTGCAGAGACCGGGACACATAATCGACGAAGGCAAAAAGCCCAGGATAAGGAGCGCCGACCGGAAGTAACCTGTCCAATGCATAGCATATAGCCTGGCAAACAAGAATATGGTTTTGTGAGTTAAAGGAAAAAATCCAATTCTGCCGCTCATTCAGTAATTTCCAAAATCCCAGATTGTCAGCCGTCTTTGCAGAGTACGCCAACTCCACATTTGAAAATATGGCGAATGTGTTGCCGCTTCTGCCAACTGAACTCATCGCAGAAAAACGCCCATGCCCCTTCGTGAAAACGTTGATAATCTTGTACTTCTCCCCATGCTTTCTGGATGACAGGACAATGCCTATATCCGACCAAGACACCATATGCCCTAGTCCAATCTCAGGTACTTCACGACCTTTATTTCTGATGGTTGGGTCTTTTCACAGTGGAGCAATGGAATTATGCGCTCGAAAATGCGTCGTGCGGTTGGAGCAATATTCCAGCCGGCAGTGGCATATCCATGCGTTTCTGAGGTAGCTTTCGGATTATCGAGTGAGACAAGCAGCATATATTGCGGCCTATCTTTTGGGAAGCCCCCGAGGAATGTCGTAATTCTCTTGCGATTGCCATCAGAACCATATCCACGCCCTGTGAGCTTGTAAGCCGTACCCGTTTTCCCGAATATATCCATACCGTCGACCGCAGCTTTCTTTCCAGTCCCGAAGCACACAACAGCCCGCATCAAATCCCGCACTATCGCGGAGGTACTTTCTGAAACCAACTGCTCCGGCTTCGATGTTTCAAACTGTCGATCGTGCAACAACGTTGGTTGGACTTTGTACCCGTTGTTCACTATCGACGTAACAGCAGTCAACAGCTGGAGTGGGGTAACAGCCAGACCGTATCCGTACGAGACGGACATACATGTTGCATCAGTCCAACTTGCAGGAACTATTGGACGACCTAGCTCGGCAATCTCGAGAGTTGGCTTGTCCAACAGACCAAATCGCTTCATATACGCCTTCTGAATTTTCGAGCCAAAAGATTGTGCAATTCGAGCTGATGCTATGTTTGAGGAAAACACAAATGCTTCTGCCAAAGTCAATGGGCGATTTTTCCCCTTGAAATCCTTCACGGAAAATCGACCTATCTTGAGTGGGGCGGATGCATCAAAAATGGAACCTAATTTTGCAGAACCGCAATCGAGAGCTATAGCGACATTTAATATCTTCAATATGGAACCTTGCTCGAAAGCCCCCATTGTATTCCGATTGAACATAGCAGAGATAGACAACTTCTCCAGCTTATTACTGTCGAAATCAGGAAGTGAAACCATAGCCAAGATTTCGCCATTGGAAGCCATCAAGATAGCGTTGCCACCTTCGGCACTGTACTTTGCAACAGCTGCAGAAAGCTCCTCATATACGGCAACCTGTACTCCCAAATCCAGACTAGTCGTCAGCTTCCTTGATGAAAGCTTTTCCACCGACAGCTCATCGGAGAATTGTCGCTCTAATCCACAAACACCAGCTCCCTCGATATCCGAACATCCTACGACGTGCGAGAACAAATTCCCGTGGATATAAACGCGCTTGTAATCTTTCTGAAACTGGACACCGGGAAGTCCCAGATCCATAATCTGCTCCTGCATTTGAGGAGTAATATGCCTTGAAAGCCAGACGAAACGCTTATTCTTATCGGCAAGTTTTTGCTTTATCTTTTCAAATGCCGGCATACCGCGTATCGTTGAAAGCAGCTTAGCCGTTTTGTCAGCATCAATAACGACGGATGGATCGACATAGCAAGATGACGTTGGCAAACTAGTCGCGAGAAGTTCGCCATTTCGATCAACTATGTCGGCTTTTTTCACTATGTCCGTATGCCCAGTTTTCCCCATCTGCGGCGGCACGAGCTTGCTGATTATCATAACGTCCGCGAGCCTATAGGAGACACAAGAAAAGAAAAATACGCCTGCCATACCAGAGAAAAGAAGACGCTTGCGCAAGGACTTCATAAGCGAAGAATGATCCTTGCAGCGTCGCCACAAAGCGAAGCCTTCACGAAGAGAACGAAATAAAGACGCAGGTGAAAAATTAGCCACCGGGTGCACCTCCATTATTTTTCAGCGCGCCATCAAGGAATGTATCAAATGCCTTTTTGCGATTTTGCTTCTTTGCTGGATTACGTTGTCCCTTACGCGGGGGTGTATTGACCTGCGCCTCGCTATCATTCGCCGGCTGCTCAGGCTGCTTTTTCAGGAAATTGCCATTCATAACATCGTCGTAGGTTAACACGACATTGTTTTCATTTGCGTGTTCCTTCAGGTATTTATCCGTGAGTTTTTTTATTCTCCGCGGATCAGTCAAATACGCCCATTCCGCTTTGCTAACCTGAAGATCATCCGCAGCCTTTTCCATCTTTGCATCGGCTTCCTTCAACCGGTTGCGCATAAAGACAACCTCGTATTTCATCTTGGAAACGTAAATACCTGCGGCTATCAACAGAGCAACTAAAAAAAGAAACAAAGACTTGTTCAAGCTCCACCCCCTACCGCAACATCCCCTCTATCATTATACGCAAAAGAGCGTAAAACCGCAGATCTGCTTCTTGGGTTTTTGCGGATTTCAGCCAGACTAGGCTTTATCACGTTTTTATTTATGGGCGAAAAGTGAGGTTTGTTCGCAGCCGCCCAATTTTTCACTACCCTACCTTCCAGCGCGTGAAACGAAATCATAGCTACCCGCGCGCCATCATTCAGGATTTGCGGCAACTGAGCTAAGGCATCTGAAATTTCCCGCAACTCATCATTCACAAAAATCCTGAGAGCCTGAAACGTTTTTGTTGCAGCATCAAGCTTTGAGTACTTTTTATTCGTCGTGCCAAAACCAACGGACTTCCGAACGATATCCGCCAGCTGTACCGTTGTTTCTATGGTTCCCTCTTTTCTTGCAGCAACTATCGCTGCAGCTATTTTTCTTGATGCATGTTCTTCGCCGTAAGTCCAAATTATGTCCGCCAGCTCACCTTCCGCAAACGAATTCACAACATCACGGGCAGACGCACCACTCTTCGACATACGCATATCCAGTGGAGCATCTTTCGAAAAAGAAAACCCACGATCGCACTCGTCAACCTGGAACGAAGATATACCGAAATCAAACAGTACGACGTCGAACCTCCGACATTCGGCAAATTTATCGGCAATCTCCGAAAATCGGCAAATGGAAAAATCAAACCTATTGCCATACTCTTCCTTCAGAGGAGCGGCTCTCGCTTCAGCATCCGGATCCCGATCGATAGCTGAAACGCAACAATCGCTCGCATCGAGCAAAGCACGCGTATGCCCGCCACCGCCGAACGTACAGTCCAGGCATCGCTCGCCATCCTTCGGCGACAAAACGCCGAGAACCTCAGATAAAAGAACCGGAACGTGCGACACCCGCGATAAAACCTCAGACCACTAACTCGCGGATTTTAGCACATATTCTGTATGAGTACAATAAAAAGATGTTCTTACATATCATCTCGGAAATAGAGATTAGGGGAGCTCGTGAAACACCGACGGTTGAAAAGAGCCGACCATACTGAAAAATTTTTGTTTTCAAAATGCGGAGTAGGTGAAAAAAACTCGCCTTTGGGCGAACGCCTCGATATAGCGTGAACATCTGGAAGAAGTTAGCATATGTATATGATATAGAATGGCGTGTTATATTTTGTAGAAAAATATAAATGCAAGATACTACACAACAATATTGGTGAAGATGTATAGCAGTGATAAGTAAAATATGCCTTGCCAATTACGCGAGTATAATGAGCAGAAATGTGCGTTCTGATCATGTACATATGATTGTATCCATACCTCTATGTTTATCAACATCAAAAATCGTGCAGCACATAGATATTCCTACCGGCTGAAAGCCGGTAGTGCTAAAGCACGTTTGAAAAGCGGATTAAAAAGCGAACTCTTAGAACTCAGATACATTAAATTATTGCGCATATGATGTGCCTCTGCTTTTCTGTATGTTTTTGTACTTCCTTTTCTCTTATCTGTCCGAACGTCGAAACAAAATATCCTCTCGCCCATAGGGATCGTCCCCAGTACCGTATTATTAACCAAACGTCATTCCATATGAAGTACATTAGGTATGACAGGAGGTGCCAAATTTTTTAAGGAAAAAACGCCTCCTCTTGCAAAGAAAAAAGGCAGTAAAAAGTTCTTTATAAAAGTATTTACAAAAATAGCGAATGCCAGATCACGCTTAGCACCCACTGCTTCCTGCAAGCAACCACAGGTTAGCATTCTTTCATAGAAGGTATCTATATGCCTTAAATTCTTCTTGCAGCTTTCTGCTAATTTCCCCTTTACACATTGTACGCCCCTCGATACCGAGAGATGCAGAGGCACCGAGATCAACATATGTACGTGATCAGGACTTAAGTTTCCGCTCACTGTGCTTGTAGTTGGCAGAGCATATCCTCATTATCATCTTTATACGCCTCTTCACAATATCGCCGTATAACATCATATATCGCATTTCCTACAAATATTATGCAATATTCTACATCGTACACACTATGCTAACTTCTTTTTTATATACCATCGCACTAAAAGCATTCTCCCAAAAGTGGAAGTTTTCCCCCATTCCACGTTTTGAAAACAGAGGCAACGGCTTTTCGCTTTGAAGAGCAACAAGACTGGCTGGGAGACCTGGATTCGAACCAAGGTTGACCGGTCCAGAGCCGGTAGTTCTACCGCTAAACTATCTCCCACTCGCCGTTGATTGTACCACACACAAACCGCACACTCAATAGACGCACCTCGCCCCGCAAAGGGATCAGCTCTTGGATTGAAGACACGATAGAACAAGCGAAATTTTTACTCAGGAATCAGCAAACTTGCAGCGAAATAATTTGCTTCAGTTTCTTTTCCTGCATTTTTATCATCATATCTATATTCATCGAGCCGATATTCCTCTTTCTCGGCTAACGGCTGTAAGATGTAGTGTCCTAGTTCATGAGCTACTGTAAATATTCATCTCCGTAAAGTATCATCTTTATTTGCCGCTATAAAAGGTCTATCGTCTCGGCGAAAAATTACACCACAAACACCTTCAGGCAGTTCAGCTGCCCCTGAATACGGTATTTCCATCTTATCCAACAAATCACCAACTGAGTTTTCAGGAAAAGACACGCCATAGCGCATCAAAAGGTAGTCTATTTTTGCGTCAATTTCACGCTGTCGCTCTTTGCTCAAAAGCATGGAGCCCCCGCTCAAGAAACGTACATCATGAAAAAGATTCTAAGTCAACACACCCACCACGCCAAACCCAGAACCGGCGTCCTAAAATTTCCTTATTCTTATAATTGAAACAAAGAACCAGTGGGGATGTGAGAGCCACATCCCCGTATGTGTAATATTATTGTTTTGCTTTCTCAGCAGTCATAGCTTCGAAGCGTTTGCTCAACCCCATAACCGAGAAGAGCCAGCAGATTACGATAACCATAACGATCGTGCCGAGTATATCGACCAATCCGGACAGTTTGACCCCACCGCCGATAACCATCAACAATGTCGACTGTATGAGAGCACCGCCTGACTTTCCACCACGACCAGCCAAGATCTCTACGGCAGCCTGCCCTTTGACCTTCAATTCCGGATCGAGCGGTATGTATGCCATCTGCTTCGTCGAGTCGAACAGTGTGTATTTTGTTCCTTTGCTCAGTGCGTTTTGTATGAAACCGACAAGCACAGCTAGGAACAACACGGAAAAGCCCGCCAACTGAGCATCAGCACCGACACTATTTTTGTACATAATGAATCCGTAGAACAAAGCACTCGTAATAAACAGGATGATAGGCGTTATCGAAGCAGCAACCTTCCACGAAAACTTACGGAACACGTTTTGCGCTGCAATAGCGGAGAGTATCGTAACACATCCAGTTGTCAGAGAAAGACGTCCCATCCAGGCGTTGTAGTCGTTCGTGTCTGGACAAAATTCTTTCAGCTGCCCTTTCCAAACGGCTTCAACCAAGTTGATGGAAACACCATACGCCAACACCAAAACAGCAATCATAATCAGATACGGTGAAGTGATTATACACTTGAAGCTTTCAACAAACCCGAGTTTTGGCTTTTTCTTCTTCGTTGTCCCCTCACCTGGAGTATAGAGCTTTGGATCAGTCAGCACGTTCTTGTTCATCCAACGGTACAGACCTATAAGCAGCGTACCGAAAACGAGGACGGCAGCCATCTGGTAGAACAGGTTCGTCCCGAAAGAATCAATCGATGGATCGATAGCAGCCGTGCTCTTTGCCAGATCCGCACACCAGATAATGACGGAACCGGAAGCCAGAAGACCAACGTTTCCGATCATACCGAAGAGGGCATAGAAGCGCTTCGACTCCTTCACCTTAGTAATCTCGTTAGCAAATTGCCAGAAGAGAGCAGACAGAACGACGCTGCCCCAAAGCTCAGCCAGGATATAGAATAAGGAGAAACTCCAGTTTCCGATGACAGGGAAAAACCAGTGAAGCGTTGGACACGAGGCTTGAAGAGATGTAATTGTTTCTTCAGACATATGTAGAACTTCGCGTAGTGGGTACATTACAAACCCAAACGAAACGAAGAATGCCAGGAAAAACAGAACAATCACGTAAAACAGCTTTTCACGTTCAAAGATGTTTGCAAGTTTCACGAAGACGATCATAAACAGAATAGCCGACGGAGTAACCCCGTAAAGTTTCAGGAAACCCAAGGTTTCAGCCCCGCCACATACAGCCTTGCTGACCATCAAAGTGTCCTTCAGATCGCGGACAAGGGTATAAATGAAGAGGATGCAGAGCATCATCAAGCCCATTGGCAAAAACTTTTTCAACTCGAAGTTGTGAATAGGCCATAGCACCTTCCGCCAGCCCGTAAACTCCTCCTGTACCACGGTCTCATTACTCATAAAAAATTTCTCCTACCGAAAATGTTAATTTGAAAACCCAAAACGACCAGTTGATGCTAGCAAAAATAACAAGAATGTTCAAGGGCGGGAAAACGCAAGGGAAGACTGGGGATGGTCAACACCGAAGTATGAAAAATGAATTTTTTAAGAATTGCAGACTTTGTAGAATTATCAAAATTATGCGATTTGTGTGGGGATAACGATACCAAAACTACTTGGCATTGGTTAAAAAATACCGAATTGAATGCAGCAGTTCTAATTCACGCCTGGAACTGAAAAGCGAATTAAGAGAATAAACACATAAAACTACCAGCTCCCAGCCGGTATACTACCTGTTCCCCTCAACCTGAGTAAAGCAATTTCGCCTTGGAAGCGGGAAACGACGTGGATCGCCGGCGGTGAAACAATGACAGTGGCCTGATGCAGTCATCAAATTCCTTCAACGATTTGTCCCTTCGTCAACGTGGACGTTTCACCACTCCTCTTTTTTGTTCACGAATGTGGCAATGCGGTTTATGACTTCGCGGCAGCCCTGATTTGTTGCGGCTGACATAACGTACACATCTGAATTTGTCTCCGCGGCAAATTCGGATTTCAGTTTCTCGATGCATTCCGTCTCCAGCAAGTCGCTTTTGTTTAATGCGATTACCTCCGGCTTCCGATACAGCGTGTTGTTGTATTTCTCGAGTTCCCCACGTATGGTCAAATAATCCTGCAACGGATTATCCTTCGATGCATCAACTATGTGAAGTATCACGGAACAGCGTTCAACATGTGCGAGAAAGCGATCGCCAAGCCCTTTGCCAAGATGAGCACCCTCGATAAGTCCCGGTATGTCTGCTATCACAAGCTCTTTTTCTCCAAGGCGTACCATTCCCAGTTGTGGGGTCAGGGTCGAGAATGGATAATTCTCGATTTTCGCCTTAGCGTTAGTTGTTGCAGATATAAATGTTGATTTTCCAGCATTTGGCAGACCAACCAGACCTATATCCGCTATCAATTTTAGCTTTAGCCAGACCCAACGTTCCTCTCCTTCAGCTCCAGGCTGAAATTTCCGTGGGGCTTGATTTGTAGACGTCTTGAAATAGGAATTACCTAATCCTCCCTTCCCTCCCTTTGCCAAAAGTACGGTTTGCCCTTCCTCGATCAGATCTGCAATTTCGGTAAACTTGTCGTCTTCAAGAATTTGTGTACCGACTGGCACCTTGAGGATTATGTCGTCTGCACTCCGACCAGTTTTATTCTGCCCGGCGCCATTTTCACCTTTCTTGGCTTTGAAGTGCTGCTGGTATCGATAATCTATGAGAGTGTTTACATCACTTACTGCGACTGCGTATATGGAACCACCGTTTCCACCTGCCCCACCATCAGGCCCTCCGAATTCAATAAATTTTTCACGACGAAAACTGAGACACCCATCGCCACCATTTCCAGCCTTCAGGTATATCTTTGCTTCGTCAAGAAACTTCATCTGCTATCCGAGAAAAGCCCAAAAACACGGTGCACATCTTCCCGGGATTATTTCGTGTGCAACAAATGCCCATACCGCCTATCCTCGTGCAGAGGATACGAAATTGGAGAATGCAGACTTTGACATAAAGCCGGTATTTCTCGAAACCAACACCCCATTTTGAAATACTGCAACCGTTGGCAGAGACTGCACGTCATAACTATCCGCCAGCTCACGTGCATCATCGACATTCACCTTTACGATCACGACATCCGGGTTTGCAGCCGCATACTCGTCAATAATGGAGCCTAGCATACGGCAAGAGCCGCACCAAGTTGCCCAGAAATCAACAACGACAAAATCACTCGATTTTATGAGGTTTTCGAATTCAGCTTTATCAATTATATTCAGCATCCCATTCCCCTACTCAGCTTTCATTTTTTCAATTTCACGTTGGACTATTTTCTCCACGAGCTTTTCCATATTCTTGTCAAGCCATTCTCGAACTACCCGCTCAGCTATACCGGAGAATAATTGTTCCACCGTTATTGCCCCGCTTTCCTTCTGTTCGCTTTTCTTACGACCGTACGAATTCAAAGCATTCGTGAGTTGCTCAAACGGACTAGGTCGCTTTGGCTTCACAGAAACGACGTTTTCGGAAAGCGTGCTTTGCTCTTCATAAATCTTTGACGGCTCACTGGTAGCCGGAGTAATCTCAGGATCTGTTTCACGTGAAACATGAGTTTCGTCGAGCTTTATGACATTCTCTTGTGGCACTTCCACATCATTGCTCACAGGTTCCGTTTCTTTCTTGTCGCCTTCTTCAGAAACGTACTTTCTTATGGACGATAGGATGTCTTCCATCGACATTTCATCATTGGGATTTGAATCTTGAAAGTTCATACTTTTTCCTCAAAACTTCCGTTTAGTTTCATCGTAATGTGCGCGGTAGCTGAAATCGCTATCGGCAATTTTCAAATATCTGGCATTCATACGTCCGATGAGTGCATTTGCTCGGCACTGATTTGAAAAATAGTCGTTTTCCGCCTGAATTTCCATAAAGCGGGCTTCGAACAACTTCTCTTGAGCATCCAAAACATCTTTCATAATCTTCACGCCAGCCTTGTATTCCTCCTCGGTATCGTGCAGGGCAAGAGCTCTTGCCTCAACAGCAATCTTTGCAGACACCAAGCTCTGCTTAGCTGCACGGAGCGACGCCCACACGGCGACTATCTGAGTTTTCAGCTCCTCAATAGTTTTTTCTCTTTCAACAGCTGCTTTGGTTGCTGCTTCAACGTACTTCCGGCGTTCGGCTCTGGCACTTCCACCATCATAAATTGGAACAGACACGGATAATCCGACCGTATTGCCCTTGGAGTTACGTTTGTTTTCAGTAGAGTTCAGGTTTTTTCTCGAATGGTTATACGACTGATCCCAGGAATACGAGAAATCGACAGATGGAACAAATTCAGGATTTACCTTTTTCACAGCAGCTTTTGCCGCGTTCAGTATGTCAGTTGCCGCAATGACGCCCGGGTTATTCTTCAAAGCCAGATCAGTGGCTTGAGCCTCAGTCATTCTCTCGTCGAACAACTTCTCCGGAGCAATCAATTTCTCAGGCAGGGTAAAACCTGTCAATTCCTCAAACTGCGACCGGTATGCGATATATTCAGAATCAGCCTTTGCTAGCTTTGCCTCAGTTTCGGAAAAACCAGCATTTGCTTGAGCAACATCAAGATACTTCGTTGTGCCAGTCTCGTGCATTTCTTTTGCGACCTCGATACTTTCGCGCCTTGCGTCCAAAAGCGATTTCAAATGGTTTATTTCTTCCTGTTTAGCAATTATGGCAAAGTAGGTAACAGCGATGTTTCGTAAAACTGTCTGCTTTTTGTTTTCGTACTCGCTCCATTTTGCTCTCGTACTGAGGTCAGTTTCTCTCAAGGCGGCAACGTCTGCAAAACCGTGGAAGAGATTTTGCTTTACGCCGAGCCCATACGACTTCGTAAACGCTTTCGAGTTTGTCGACGGTAAACCACCTTTAAATGATTGCCAATCACGCTTGTTTCCGGCTTGATATTGAGAGTTTAAGGAAACCTTCGGTCTAAATGCAGCCGATGCCGAAACGATGTTTTCATGAAGAGCCATCAATTCACGTTGAGCCGCCAGTATCTCTTTATTATTTTTTAACGCACTCTCAAGTGCCGGGAAAAGAGGGCTACGCTGACCACGAACCTTGGTGTTGCTTTGCGCACTCGATGTTTCACTAGCTTGAGCTCCATCTTGCCCCTGCCCAGCGAAAGCATACTGTGTAGCGGAAATCCACACCACGGATACGATAAAACAAGCGCCAGCCGCGCCTAAAATCTTCCCGAACAACACCTGCACCCCCACATCAACCTACGTGCTCAGGATACCATCATCCAAAAATCGATGGAATAGGAAAAGGGCGGAAGATGCCGTCCATTTCAAGAAAGAAGCGGCGATACCAAACCTTCCTGGAGGGAAAAACTTCCCACCATGCCCACGAAAGGACTTGCATTTCGCCAAAGCCACTGCCTTAGCTGCAGCTGCTCTCCTTTGCATTTCTGGAAAAGCGTCCTATATCTATATTTTACACAAAATACTATGTAGCACTCTATATTACACACGCTATGCAAGTTTATCCATACTACAGCCCATACAACACTAAAGTACTCGCCTAAAGGCGAGGGTTTTCACCCTTCCCACGTTTTGGAAACAAAGATTTATCTTTTGGTTCTTTGATAAGATTGATGGCTCTTGCGCAATCTGCCCTGTTACCTTCTGTAACAAAAACCCTGGTTGGCATAACTGTTTCATCCACGACAAAACGTATTTCGGTGTTGCCCCCTTATTGTTCGGTTCATTCTTTAATTCCCGTCTACAGTTTTCGAGTGCAAGAATATACATTACAATACTTAACCTTGTCATTCCCTCAAAATTGTTTCAATATATTTTACATACATCTTTATCGTGCCATCGTATGAGCCACTGGTGCACAGTTCCTCATTTTCCGTAACATTCTGGTAAATTTCGCCACAGAGAACCGGTAAGAATATCAGCGACAAATTGTCTGTTATTGCGCACTACTTCGTTGTCCTGGCAATAACGGCTCTATCTCCTTCCACAATACGCCGCTGGTGTCGTATCTGTTTTGTACTTTCTTACTCATTGTTCCCTTTTTTTGTCGCTGACTATATTTTCTGCTCCATCAATATCTCGTGTAGACAATGTATAGTCTCCGTGTTACCGTATGTACCTATATCAAAAGTTACAGAATATACAAAAGACGAAAGTAACAAAGAAAACTCTAAAAAATATATCTGAAACCTAAAAGCCTCCCTTCTCTCAGATTTACAGCTTTCAACCGATAAATCATCCATCCGGACAGCAGACAACAGGCAAAAGTGCAAGCAGCCTTCCACAAATCAGCCCTCCCCTTCCGTCCCAAGCAGAGACCTTCCGCCCCTCCTAATACTGCAAACACGACGACCAGGCAGCAGGGCGCACATTGCCTCTACTGCCCACTTTACAGATACGTGCTTACCCCGCTAGGTATGATGCGAGGTCGAGCATTCTATTTGAGAAGCCGAATTCGTTGTCGTACCACGATACGACGCGGCAGAATTTGTCTCCTATGACAGTTGTCCCTGTAGCATCGAAGACTGAACTGAGGCGTGAATGGTTAAAGTCGGACGAGACCAGCGGTTCGTCGTTGTATCCCAGAATGCCGACTAACTCTCCGGCGGCAGCCTTCTTCATCGCATCGTTTATCCTTTCGGCGGTAGCTGTGCTTTTAAGATTGCACTTCAAATCGACCAACGAAACATTCGGCGTAGGTACACGTATTGCCGTTCCGTCCAGTTTCCCTTTCAACTGAGGCAAAACCAGTCCTACGGCACGAGCAGCTCCCGTTGTGCTTGGTATCATAGACAAGGCAGCCGCTCTGGCGCGCCGCAGATCTTTGTGCACGGTATCGATCAGGCGTTGATCGCCCGTGTATGAGTGTATGGTCGTCATAAATCCGCATTCTATCCCGAATTCACGATCCAGGATATATGCAATAGGAGCCAAGCAGTTCGTCGTACAAGAGCCGTTCGATATCACCTTATCTTCAGGCTTTATGTTTTTGTGGTTGATGCCGAAAACAACCGTAGCATCCGCCCCCTCAGAAGGAGCTGACACAATAACCCTTTTCGCCCCGGCTTTGATGTGCTTTTCAGCGTCAACCTTCTTCGTAAATCTCCCGGAGCATTCGAAAACCAAATCGACACCATGCGAAGCCCAATCTATAGCCTCAGGATTTGGTTCGGAAATCATCTTGATTTCCCGACCATTAACCTTCATACCCCCTTCGGTCTCATCCACACTGCCGGAAAAAGCCCCGTGAATGGTATCATGCCTCAGCAAATGAATGTTGGTCTTCTTGTCGGATAAGTCGTTTAAGCAAACAATCTCAATATTGTTGTACTTTGCGGCTTCCTCGTATGCCCGCAAAACCATACGACCAATTCGACCAAATCCGTTTATACCAATTTTCAACATATTCACTCTCCTACTAAATTTGTTTCTTCAAGCTGTCCAAGATTTGCGATCGCAGCAGCTCAGCGTGTTTCTTCAATCGCAGTGGTGCATCCTCATTTGACGCCACAACAACGCTCACATCCCTGTCGTTCAACACCTTTACAAACACCTTGTACGAGCAGGTTTCAGTGCTATCAAACTGCAAAACCTTGACTGTCTCAGTTTCTATCCGCCCGGATTTCTTATCCATAAACTCAATTGGGAAATCCTTCAACGCTGACATAGAAGCCGACCATATACCATCACACTTCGAGGCCGAAGCCACCTTTTCGACGGAAATCGTCTTGTCCTGCGCTTCCTCTTTCGAAAAATACTTTCGCAAAACGGAATTTTTGTCCTTTATCAGAGAGCCGAAACCATATTTAGCATTATCTTTGTAATCTACCGGCTCCTCAGCCTTGAAGTTTTGGTCAGCACAGCCAACCAAAAATAAGCCACCCACCAGACAAGGTATCAACAAAACCCCTTTACAGCCCACAACACACCCAACACCAACAGCACCGCAAGATTGTAGCATAAACTACGCTAACGCCTATAGAATGCCTGGGTAGGGGCTGTACCTTCTTCAGGAGAAATTGGGTATCCGAGGGG
>JAFUUW010000021.1 GCA_017471265.1 Alphaproteobacteria bacterium | reverse complement strand
GAAGATGACATCTGCAACGGCAAGGTATCCGTGAGGCTAGGCGGTGAACTCTACAGCTCCACCGCTGCAACAAAAACCACCCTAACGTCAGACATCTTCCAAATGTTATTCAGGAAATCCCGGGCGTAGGGGGAGTACATATATGGAGACTAAACAAATGGTCGTCACGCATAATCTAGCTGCTGGACATATCGGGATTACCTCCGCACGGGAGTTGTTGCAAAGCAAGAAAGCCGAACTTGCCCCGGAGATAAAACCCGACCACCTAGCAACGCTAGAGGATGACATCTGCAACGGCAAGGTATCCGTGAGGCTAGGCGGTAAACTCTACAGCTCCACCGCTGCAACAAAAACCACCCTAATCTCAGATATCTTCCAAATGTTATTCAGGAAATCCCGGGCGTAGACGGAGACGCTTATGAAATACGCGGGCAGGATAGTTAGGAACCGAGTTTTTATCCACAGCACAGGCAGTTTGAATTATTGTTTTTTTTCCAAAAGGGGCGAAAAAAGTCTCCTGATTTGCGGAGCTGCAGTCAAGCCCTTTAGAGCAAGCCGCGAGGCGCAGCGTGGCTTGACGGCGAGCGACAAGCAAATCGGTACAATGCGCCCCGTCCTTTGGGAAAAAATAATTCGCTCTACAAACCGTTCTTATTCAGGAGATAAATAATGACATTTCATCCAAATCAAACATCGCAGCGAGAAACGACACGGGGCTTTACCGCTCCACCTCCCGGCAATCGCCTTTGAATTGCAGGGAGCAATATCCAGACGCTCATCATTACGAAACACACTTTTTCACACAGGAGATTTAACAATGAACAGAGATATTGAAATTATGGCAAAGACGATCTACGGCGAGGCACGCGGCGAATATGCCCGGGCGAACGGCGGAATGAACGCCCTCATCGCCATCGGGAACGTAATTATGAACCGCTCGCTTGAGGCAGAGGTATCCATCGCGGATGTATGCCTGCGCCCCCGGCAATTTTCCTGCTGGAACAGGGACGACCCCAATAGCCGCCTCTTGGAGCGCGTAACAATGGATAACCCTATGTACCGCATCTGCTACGTCATTGCCACCCGCATAATTTGTGGGGAGATAGATGATATAACCAACGGCGCGAGCCATTATTATAGTCGCAGCCTCAAGATCCCGCCGTATTGGGCACGGCATAAGACACCGCTTGCCACGATAGGCAATCACATATTTTTCAAGCTGCCATATAGGCAATAAATGCCGGGATACTTCAAGATGTGGTCGATAGCAATGAGTTGCACTCGAGTTCATAAAGTGAGCTTCACCCCCTCTGCGGGGTTAGAAAATTATTTAAAATTTTATGAAAATCCCATAAACTTCTTCTCGAGAACCCTTTCGACAAACCATGTTATGAAACTTTTATCCCTAGCAGCAGCGGCGCTGCTATTTGTAACCTCCGCCTTCTCATTCACGTCCGAGTTGACACAAACAAGCTCCAATGAAAAGATGAATCAAATCTTGAGGACAGCTCAAAAAGGTGATCTCCTTGTGTTAAATTGCGACGGAGTTATGTTTAGATTAAAGGATCGAACTCTTTGGGAAGAAGATGGGCTTGACTTTATTGATGAAAAAGTTAATCGCATCAGGAAATTTGATCCAAAACGGGCTAAACGCCTCGATACAGTTTCGAACGATAAGATTGAGTTCGAGCTACTTAATCCCGATTTACCAGAATTGACTGACGATCTGCAAGATAGAGGCGTAAAAATTTTGGTATTGACAGCCATAACAACTTCTTTGCAAGAGCGTATAAATGATTTGAGACATTTTGGTTTTGATTTTGCACGTTCATGGAAAGGTTCACAACCAATGACTTTTTGTCGCCGCTGCGATAACCGAACATTAAAATTCAAGGATGGAGTAATGGCGTCGGGAGATATTCCAAAAGGTGAAGCATTGCAAGTCGTTTTCGATTATCTTCTTGATGAAAAGATACAAAAAAACTTTCTTTTTCGATGATAAATTGTATAACATAAATTCTATACAACAAGCCTTCGAAAATAAGATAAATTTGCATTGTATTCGATATATAGGCAGTATGCATACCCCTTTCAAATACTCGTCATCTTTTTTAAAATTAAGCTTCATAATGGAGTATTTTCTGATTAACGACATTTGGTTATCCTATGAAGAAGCAGACGAGGAAATGTTCAAAAGACTAAGTCCCGAAGCTGGTATACCGACCTCAGTAAATGCCATCAGGGGAAATGAATTGGTGGCTTTTCCACATCGTTATCATGAATTCAGAAAAGCGATGTCCCGTGATGATAACGTGCGTAGCGTAGCCTCTGCGAAAGAACTCATAGCTTCACGCTGCATTCGGTTTACAGCTAGCCCGTTTCCATTCCATAGGAATTCGTCTTCTTCATTGAGGATGATGTTTGCTCTGAACTACTTTTTGATCAATGGCGTCCTGTTACCCAACGAAGAAGTAGATAAAGAACTATTCAAGAGATTGAAATAAGTTCAAGAGGGGGGGCTCAAATCCCCCCGTACATCCTTGGCAGAGGCAGCGGAGATAAGCGTAGTTAAAAGGAATCAGGTGAAGAAAGGTAAAACTTTGGATTTTGGGAAATTGTTATTTTTCCAAAAAGGCAGGACGCATTGTACTGATTTGCCTTTCGTGCTGCCGTCAAGCCACGCTACGCTAACGCTTGCTTTCCGGGCTACGCCCTTCAAGCTTGACTGCCACTCGGCAAATCAAGTTATTTTTCTTGTCCCTTTTGGAAAAAAAACAATAACAAATCACAATTAGCCATAGTAATTGCCCCTATGTTCTGCACACGACGCAAAGGGGAAGCCCCAGGTTACTTTCCATATCCTGGAGCCAACAGGGGTTGTTTGGGGAAAGTTTTAGGGTCTATAAGTTTCTAGCTAAAAAAACGATAACCAGTTATCGTTGCTGCCCTCATACGTCTTACACGACGTAGTGGGGGTGTTCCAAGTTGATGACCTTAAATGATGGCAAGTTGCTTATCCTCGCGGATCACTTAACCCTGACTTATCAGGATGTTTTGTTGTGGAGCGGGTATATCACTTGGATGTCGCTAGAGGACGGCATATAGCGGTGTGCGATCGAGTTGAGGCAACGGCTTCCTGAACTACAGCAAAGTACTATCCCTGCCAAATATCAGGATGAAAGTTATGAAACGCCGGTATTGAAGGAAATCGGGGCATGGATATATGTTTCTGGAGATATCACAAAATTGCGAACAGAGCAAAGCTCCTTGACGGCTAACCTGCCCTTTGCCCTGCCAACAAGCCTCAAAGTCCCGTGTATGCTACCATACGGAGGTATGGGTTGCTGGAGGCGTGAATGCTGTTATCTCCGAAGTCTACTGCTGCTCTAACTTTTGCGATTTCCTCGATTGTGTTTCTGGTGTCTGTCTCGTCGCAGTTTTGGCTTGGTAAGGCGCCGTGCTTGCTGTGCTTTATAACCCGCTATTGCTTCTTGGGTGTTGCGCTTCTTTCCGCTGCTTCATTGTGGAAAAGAAAGTTTAGGTGGATTTCGCTCGCGGCTGTTTTCCTCTGCTTCTCCTTTTCGTTCTACCACCTCGGGGTCGAAAATCATTGGTGGGCGGCGCCCCAAAGCTGTGCTGCAGAGCTGCCGACGCTCGACAAGTTGGAGACCATTGAGACGCTCGATAACTCAAAGGTCTATTGCGATCGTGCTAATTGGTTAATTTTCGGTATCTCCTCGACATTATGGAGCTTTGTTATCGCCGCTTTTCTGTTTTGGTTTTCCAGTTTATCGTACGCTGTCAATTACTACCTAAGGAAGCTGGAAGATGACGATTGAGCGACGGATCGATATTCCGTTTCTGGACAAGTTTAACAGTGATACGTCGTTCTTCCGCTCTGAAAGTGAATTGGTAGCTTCGATTGTCAATGAGATAGGCAATATACTTTCAACCAGACTGCGAGAGCGCGATGCCGTCCCGCCGTTCGACTATGGTATACGAGATCTGCAGTCTCTGGAAGGTTCGGGAGAGTTTGTGGAGCGGTTTAAAGCTCATTGCCGAGCAGCTATACTTCGCTTCGAGCCACGGGTGAGCGATATCCTCGTTGAAGATTGTCGTTTTAATCAACAAACACAACATCTTGAAATGGATATATTGATTCAAATTAAATCTTCAAACAAGAGCTTTCCAACAAAAATATCCATCGGAAGTTGAAAAATATGATATCCTACTAACGTGAGGTTATTTATCTTTCCTATCATGGTTGCTTTCAGACAAACGATAAAGGCTTTTTTGATGTTTTTTGTTGCGTTTTTCTCTGTTGGGGGGGCTGCCCCAGTCGAAGATTTCTTCAAAACCGCCCATAGAGAGGCTTGGAACGTGCATTTATCTCGTATCGTTAATGATAGTAACTCTCCAAAGTGGGTGAAGACTGGATACGCGGATGGGAAGTTTGAAACGTCAATTTGGGAGTATATACCAGATGTTGCTTTTGATTATTCAACTAAGACAGAGGGGTATTTTAAATCTGATGATTGGGTTTCGTTGGATAAACTTGATGAGGCAATAACGGAGAATTTAAATAGGGCTGCTTGCAGGGAAAAGGATGTATATGAGTGTTATAGCGGTTCAAACTGGAATGCTCTGTTATTCAG
>JAFUUW010000020.1 GCA_017471265.1 Alphaproteobacteria bacterium | reverse complement strand
AGGCTAGAATTTGGATGGAGTGGAAAATTTTGTGTTAATTCGCCTTATCCTGAACCTCCGGCAGAAAAACTTTGTATCGATGCAGGAAAAGTCTATAAATTAACATCTACGTTAGAAGAAGAACGGTGGCGGTATCAATTGAAATTAGATCCCTATAGCATGCAAACTGTTCTCGAGTACATTAAAGAAAGTATAGAGAAAAATTTCCCTTCTGTGAAGAACGTCGTTTTAGACCTCCTGGGAGTTTCTCAGAAGAAAAAATTAAACAATAAGAAAAATTTTAAACTTCCGGAAAATTTTGAAAAAGTTATGAAAGATGGAAAAATCGAAGAACAAATGGCATGTCTTGCTAACACGTTGGACGATAACTCCAAACAGCTGAGTGCGTCTTTGCACAACATATTCCACTACAGAGTTAATCCTCTCCTATACAAAAAGATCGACCGATTTTTCTATGAGGCGTTTAAAAAGTGATGTTGGAAAGACTTTTCTGCAAAGTTGCAGGCATATATAGAGAAGCTTGAGGTTATGTCGCGGAATTGCAAAGGACTTTCTGTGGATAACTTTTTTTGAGTTAGGGGTTGACACTCTTTGTGTGCGCTAAAATAAGGATGCATTCATTAGGAATTGCTCCTTAATGTTTGCCACACATCTTAAATGTTAAAACCTAACAACAAGTGGATCTTCGGATCCCCTTGCTGTTTTGCTTGCATACCCGCTATGGCTTGCTATATGGTTAGAGAGGGGGGGGTTTTGCTCCCTGAGCTTGATCCTTACCTTACTGAATGTGAGGGACTTTCCTACGAAAAATTCTATAACTGCGATAGAGATGAAGTTAATCTTACCTCCAATATTCCAGATACACTTTGCATTAGCAAAGAGGGAAAGGCATTTTTAATGGATGAACTTAATGAAAAAATTAAGATATTAACACTCTCTAAAGAAGTGAGCGAAGACCAGTTTGTTGAAGACCGTAAAACTTTTCGTGATGAAGAAAACCTAAAGTTAAAAAATAAATTTAAAAACGTGGAAGAAATTGTGGAGCAGTTTTTGTTTTCGATAAACAAAGAATATCAAAGTTCCGAAAACAAAAATGATAATGTAAGAATGCATGTTTCAAAATTCAAAGATATTAAAGATATACCTTGGTATCGTTATAAAAATAAAATGTCGATCTTGGCAGAGATTATTAAGAGCAACACGAAACGCCTAGGTTCTCTTGGTTCTAAACGAAGTGTGTATGACTTACGTCCAGCTATTTTGAAAAACATTGACAAGTTTTTCAAATCGGCATTTGCAAAGTAATGTTGAAGAGAATTTCGAATAATCTCATTCCATAAGAAATAACGTCTCTATTTCTCGTTGTCTTTAAAGTAGGGGGGCAAATGCACCTTCCCTTACTCCACTTCCCTCGCAACAGAGCCTGGGAATTTGTTTAGGACGTCGTTTATCAACCGTTTTGAATTATCTTGTGCAATTGCATTTTCTTGCTGAGCAGCAGTTTCATCCTCCGGGCGAACCTTCACCATTAGCTTTTCTATATCGGGAAACGAAGCCGTATGCGCAAGAATTATTATGGCTGCGTTTAGAACGTATTTGGGATATGCTGAATTTTTCATATTCTCGGTTTGTTTCAAAAATATCTGCCAAAGGTACAACAGATTTGATAGGCTGTACTTCGCCAGCTTCCCGCCAACTTTGTCGACTATCCCCCTATACAATGCCCCCTGAAGATTTTTGAATATCACGAACGGATCGGCGCCCTTCGCCATCAATTCTTCGGACTTTACCAAAGCCTCGGTAGTCTTCGCATCCAAAATTAGCTCCAGGAGTGCTTCGATATCTCCTGATGACGCACCACCTAGCAAATCGACGATCGTATCTGCCGTTATAACATGTGCATTATCGGCAAGCATTGTCGCCTGCTCCAGGATTGACAGCGCGTCCCTGACGGATCCCTCCGCTTCTTCCGATATAGTATTTGCCGCCGCTTGTTCGAGGATAAACCCTTCCTTCCGCGCAACATCGACGAGATAATTCGACAGGGCAGTTGCAGACACGGGGCTGAGTTGAAAGGTCATACACCTGGAGAGGATGGTCTCCGGTATCTTATGTATCTCCGTTGTGGCGAAGATAAATTTTACGTGCGCCGGTGGTTCCTCCAGAGTTTTTAGCAACGCATTGAAGGCGCTCTTCGAAAGCATATGGACTTCGTCAATTATGAAGATCTTATACCGTCCCAGAACCGGCATATACTGCGCCGCATCGATAACCTCCCTTATGTCGTCAACCCCAGTTCGACTTGCCGCGTCAAATTCCATCACATCCATATGCTGATCTTTATCCATAGCGATGCAAGAGCGACACGTGCCGCACGGTGAGGATGTTACATCCGTCTTACCATCCACGCCGGTACAACAGAGGCAGCGAGCCAAAATCCGCGCAGTTGTCGTTTTGCCTACTCCACGGATGCCGTGAAACAAAAATGCATGCGGTACCTTTTTCGTATCGAGGCAAGAGCGAAGCGAGCGAGCCAAGATATCCTGCCCTATCAGATCGTCCAGAACCTTCGGTCTGTATTTCCTACTCAACACGACATAATGCTGCACAAGAGCCCCCAATTCAGAAATCGAACCTGACGAACAGGAGAATTATAGCGTATATCGGAAAGCATGTATGGACGATATCTACCGCCACGCTTCTGGAAAATATACGATTGCTGCCTGCTCACTCGTCAATTTTTACATATCTATTTTAATACTGAACTGCTTTTATACTTTATTTTCAAAACGTGAAAAGTGTGAAAATCCTCGCCTTTAGACGAACACTTTAGCGTGATGTGAAATATATCATACAAAAGAAGTTCGCATGCGACATAGAATGCCATATATTATTTTGTATGGAATACAAATGCGGGGCGTTATACATTAACATACGGAGCGGAGATAGTGGATGTATGCTTTGCGAACTACAGGCATAATGAGCCGTCCCGATAATATACATATGCTGCTCTGGGCATTTCTGCATTTCCCAGTATTGGAGGACATACAATGTAGCAAGGGAAAAAGTAACGGAAAACTGCAAGGGAAATTCCGAAAATTACGAAAACAGTACTGGTAACAACATCTGTGGGGGAGAATATTTTGTCGCAACTTGCAGAGAAACAAGAGGCACATCATAAGCAGGATAACTTTAGAATTTCCGAATTCTAAGAGTTTACTCTTTTAATCCACTTTCCAAGCGCGCCACAGTCCCACCGGCTGCAAGTCAGTAGGTTGTCTATTTCCAAAAGTAAATCGAGCTTATCTTCAGGCGTATCCCGAGCCACACCAAAAATTCTGCCCTCGTGGTATCCGTATTAGCCCTACGTTATAATTCACGTGTAGGTTGTCGTTTCGGTGTTGGCAGTGTTTGAGCGTTTGTTTGGTATTTTTTCGACAGATATGGCTATCGATCTTGGGACGGCAAATACGCTTGTTTATGTCGATGGAAAGGGTGTCGTTTTGAATGAACCTTCGGTTGTTGCTGTGAATGATATCAATGGCAAGACCTCGGTTCGAGCTATTGGCTCTGAAGCAAAGCAAATGCTCGGCAGAACACCTGGACATATTCGCGCTATACGACCTCTTCGCGATGGTGTTATTGCTGACTTCGAAGTCGCGGAGGAGATGATTAAGTACTTCATCAAGAAAGTAAACAGGCGCGGTATATTCGTTTCTCCAAGGATCGTGATATGTGTCCCATACGGAGCAACAGCTGTTGAACGAAGAGCTATTCAAGAAGCTGCTGAGAATGCTGGAGGACGCGAGGTATATCTCATCGATGAACCGATGGCTGCCGCTATAGGCGCTGGATTGCCCGTAACTGAAGCAAAGGGTTCCATAGTTGTGGATATCGGGGGGGGGACAACTGAAGTTGCCGTGGTTTCTCTTGGTGGTATAGTTTATGCCTTGTCCATAAGAGTTGGTGGAGACAAGATGGACGAAGAGATTGCGTCGTATGTAGGAAAGAGTTTCAACTTGCATATTGGTGAGGCTACGTCCGAGAGAGTGAAGAAGGAAATCGGGTCAGCCGTTTGTGCTCCAGATAGCAAAGATGTAAAGATAAACATCAAAGGTCGAAGCGTCCTCGACGGTAATCCACGAGAAATTGAGTTGACGCAAAAGCATGTTTCAGAGGCACTGATGGCTCCGGTCAAGGCTATCGCTGATGGCGTCAAGGAGGCGCTGGAGAAAACGCCGCCGGAACTCGTGGCGGATATCATCGACAGTGGAATAATGTTGACGGGGGGAGGGGCTCTTTTGGCAAATTTGGATGCCGTAATTTCTCACATTACTGGAGTACCAGCGCGTGTTGCTGATACGCCTCTCAACTGTGTTGTCCTCGGGACGGGCAAGGCTCTGTCTGAAATGAAGAGAACCGGTAGTGTGCTAGTGAAGACCTATTGAGGGTGCGATGTTTTTCGCAGAGATGGTTGCCATATTATTCCATATGCTTTTTGGGCTTCTGCGATGCATTGAATGGGCTCTTATGGGGTATATCATCCTTGGCTGGTGCGTTTTCTTTGGAGCGGTCAAAGATCGTGAGGGTGTGTTCTTCAAAGTGTACGTATTCTTGATGAGCAAGCTTGAACCTCTATTGGGATTTATCCGGCAGTTCCTTCCCTCTTTAGGTGGATTTGATTTATCTCCTTTGGTTGTATTTTTGGTGATAGGTGCTGCGGAGGCTCTCCTTGCAGGGATGTTCAATGCCCTATTCTTCGGATGACGATTTTGACCTGAGTATTGCGCAGGTCATAAAAAAGTATGGTTTGCTCGATGACAGAAAGCGCGCGAAGTCTCTTGGGCAGCACTTCCTCTGCGATATGTCTCTTCTCGAAAAGATAGTCTCTTGTGCCTTGCCTTTCGGAGATTGCGACATAATCGAGATAGGGGCTGGACCTGGTGGATTGACGCGAGCGATAATGAAGCACGCTGGTGATAGGTCGATTTTCTGTCTCGAAAAGGATACTTCACCTTCGCTCCAGGCGTTGCATAACAATATGCAGCAGCACTCAGACGTCAAACTGCATTTCGTCTATGAAAATGCGCTGCATATAAAGCCGCAAAGACTGACTGACAAACACATAACCATAATTTCGAATTTGCCATACAATGTTGGTACGCAAATTCTACTCAACTTGTTGCACGATCTTTCACGTATCGACAAATTAGTATTGATGTTTCAAAAGGAGGTTGCCAATAGGATATGCGCAAATCCCGGAACAAAGGATTATGGGCGGCTGAGCGTGATATCGCAGCTGCTCTGCAAAGTCGAAAAACTTTTTGATGTCTCGAATACAGCATTTTTTCCTCCGCCGCAAGTTGCTTCAACAGTCGTGAAAATGACGCCTCTTGGGGTTACTATGGATTTACCAAGGCTTGAGCAATTAACGGCATTATGCTTCCAGCACAGACGAAAGACCATCTTCTCTTCATTAAGGCGCGAATTCTCTGCAGTCGCTGAAATAGCTCTCGCTGAGTGCGGTATAGATAAAATGGAACGCCCTGAAGACGTGCCACCAACAAAATTTCTCGAACTGTCAATGAGGTTGAACAATGCCAAGCTTTGAATTGGAAAACGGATACCCAGGTGAGGTGGTATGCGGTGTTGATGAAGCGGGGCTAGGGCCTCTCGCAGGAGCCCTCGTCGTTGCTGCGTGTTGTATCGCGGATCGGTGCCTACCTGTCGAATTGATGGAAAATATAGATGACTCCAAAAGGTTAACGGGCAAAAAACGAGAACAGCTCTTTGAGCTAATCGAAACATGCGACAGTATAAAATACGGTATATCGATTATAGAAAATGCCGAAATTGACGCTATAGGATTATCAAAAGCGTGGCAGAAGGGCATCATGGCTGCAGTTGCAAAACTTCAGATGACCGCCTGCCCAACACTATGCCTTCTTGACGGAAAACGCGAGGTCGAAATCCCGAATTGCAAGTGCGTACCCGTTATAAAAGGTGATCAAAAAAGTTTCTCAATAGCCACGGCATCGATAATCGCCAAGGTAACCCGAGATCGAATTATGAGGAAAATCCACGAAGAATTTCCGGAATACGGCTTCGATAAACACGTTGGATACGGGACAAGGCAGCATCTAGAAGCCCTCTCACGATTCGGCGCATGCAAGTACCACAGACAAAGCTATGCTCCTGTAGCCAAGGTAGTACGACACAAGATGGAGAAATAGAACTTGCAGGTAAAAGGTTGCGTCCTGCTTCGGTAATTTACTTAAATTTGGAATTTTGTAAATTTAGATAATGAAAAGATTATTTAGGGGGGGATCATATCGAGAAGGACAGGGGAGTATTATTCGATAGTGTTTCACAAATGAATATATTTTTAAAAGTTAATAGTGTTATTGAAATTTATTTTTAATAGCGTAACATGCCTTCATTTTTAGACAAACGCTTTAGCATAATGTGAAATATGGCATACAAAAGTAATTCACATAGTGTATACGGTATAGAATACCATACGGCACTCTATGCGAAATATAGAAACGGAGTGTTATACGGTAATTTTGCATAAAAGATGTATCGAAGCGATAAGTAGATACGTTCTGCAACTACATAAACATAATAGGTGGAAACGTAAGGCTGGCTTAGAGCACCTGTTAATTTCGGTATCTTCCCGCATCTCGCCGCATCAAAAGCCGTGCAATATGTAAAAGGGGAAAGTATCAGAAAACTGCAAAGAGAGTTTTGTGAACTAGAAAGAAGGTACTGTGGACGAGAGAGTATTTTGTAGCAACGTCCGGACAGATAAGTTCATCGGGGGTACAAACATAAGTGGCACATCAATAAGCAGGATAATTTTAGGATTTCCGAATTCTAAGAATTTATCTTTTAATCTGCTTTCCAAGCATAACTTAGAACTATCGGCTTCCAACTGGGAGGTTATCTATTAAAGAAATACAATTACAGACATTTTTAATTTAATAAGATTTCTAATAATAAAAAGGCAAAATCACTATAACTTACAGAATCTAAATTCCAATTTGATATAGTACACAAGCGCAGATTTCGCTTTTTGTTAGACAGAAGTCAGCAAAAATTTTAGAGCAAATTTTCGCACTTCTTAAACTATGCAATGATAGCTACGGTGCCCGCATCTCGTAATACATTGGAAATCGAGGTACTCCGCCTCTCTGAACGAAAATGTTAATCTGGCATCCGAAGGAGTTTACGAACCTCAGCATTTTTCATTATCGAAAGATTCTTCAATGCGAAAAGCATACCGCTGTCAATATTGTCATCCCAAAGTTTTCTGTCTTCATTCGACAAAAGGAGTATCACCCCTTGTCTTGGCTCCTTCTGAGGGACAATACTATGCTCTCCACCTATTTCCAATGTTCCTTCTTCAAATTCAATATCGTACAGTATGGCGCGACTCACATTGTCATTATCCACCTCGTTGATATACAGAGAACCTCGGGGAGATACCGAGTTACCGTGGAGGTGCAAAAGATTACGACTAAGTTCTACTTGTTTTTTCCCTCCTTTTGCATCGTATACCACGACATTAGCTTTGGCGTTGCTCTTCAGAACATATTGACTTTTACCTGCATTTTCAGGAAAATCTCTCGCAAAGATCCATTGAGGTTTAAGTGCAAAGGTCTTACAATCGGCCAAGTATCCTTCATCAGTTTTTGAAATAAAACTTGAGGCAAGAGATTGCATTGAAATTTGAAACTTTTTCGATTTTTTTGTCATATCGTCAGGCAATGTTATATCGCCAATTGGGATGTCTGCAGCAAATGGGGCTGGAAAGCAAGCTTCATACGTGTGAGCACATGGGACATCGAGTGATGAATATGAGTAGATCGGACAATTGACATACTCTGTCTCATACCCGCTTATGCTCATCGCCATTCCATCGGCAACAAGGATGCCTTTGCGTGCCAGAAAGTCTGGAAATTTCAGTTCACTAACAGACAATCTGGTGTAATCCAGCGTCACCATCCTATTCCTGGTATAACAGAAATGAGATGGAACTCCATGATCTATGGTTAGCCTCAATTTCTCACCAGTATCCAAAATATCTGTCCCATTCAGCTTTGGGCGAAAATCTTGAAACTCAAGGGTTCCGGTTTTGCGGCTTTTATCAAATTTACCAGATACCTTTGGAGCTATATTAGGTGAATTTTTGGCAATAATCGCCTTCATATCCTTCAAATAATCGTACAATCCCAGGGCTTTCGCATATATCTTGATATCTCCAACTGCACCGTTCTTTTGTCCATCTTCTGGGGTGCCAAGCAGCGCCGTTGTGTACCCTGAACACTCGGCGCACAGCAAAAAACTCGCCGTTTCATCCACCAAGTTTTCGTCAATAACCGAAACGCTCGCATCTAGAGCTCTATTTATGAAATTCTTCAGCAGCAAGGCATTCCAATTTGCTCCAGAAAACAGATTATATTCCGTTGATTTGATATGGATGACCTCATTTTTATTGTGATTTTTCACCGAATTTTCGGCGAGCGCATTGGCGACATAATCCCAAATGCTCTTCCTGAATTTCTCATTTTCAAACCAAAGCTTTCCTTGACCGTTTTGTATTATTGTGTTGAGGTGCGCCTTATATGCCACTTTGTGTGCAAACGCGACAAACTGATCTTCTGTCTGGATTTCTTCGGCGAATACCGTTCCATGACAAAGACCAAAACAAAGAACGAAAAGAACAATCCTCCGAAACAGCACCTTACATCCCCAAGCCAATGTCTAAATTCAGTATACCTCAATGGCAAGAGAAAATCAACGGGAGGACAATGGTTAAGATTGGCGGAGAAGCGATGATATACTCCCCGAAAGTATAACAACAAAAACATTCAACGTCAAATTTGTTGTATTGAAGAACAAGACCAACTTTAGGAAACTTAAGACCCATCCGAGCGCCCGTCGTGCTAAAAATGCTAACATTATCCTGGTGCTCTGCATAAGGTTTTGTAGCTATGTTTCGACCAGTTCGAGGGATGAAGGATCTTTATGGAGTTAGCGTAAATAAATATAATTTCATAATAGAACAGGCAAAACACGTTGGAGCTAAATATGGATACAATATCATAAGTACTCCCCTTGTGGAGTATACCGAGGTTTTTCAGCGTTCAATTGGGGATGAAACCGACGTTGTCTCGAAGGAGATGTATACCTTTTCTGACAAGGGCGACGAGTCCATAACTTTACGTCCAGAGGGCACGGCTGGCATCATGCGGGCAATCGTCTCGGAGGGAATGACGCAATCGTTGCCGCTCAAGTTTATGTATTATGGGGAGATGTTCCGATACGACCGCCCGCAGAAAGGGCGGTATCGACAATTTCACCAACTGGGGTTTGAGCACGTAGGCGACAAGAGTCCATATACGGACGCACTCCTCATAGCGATGGCATCCGAAATCTTGGGAGCTATCGGTGTTTTCGATTTCAAGGTGTTGGTAAACACGCTTGGAGATGAAGAGACGCGGAAGGATTATACGAAGGGGCTCGTGAAGTACCTCTCCAGACAAGAGGCCAATTTATCGGATGATTCGAGGAGAAGGTTAGAGAAAAATCCCTTGCGAGTGCTCGATTCGAAAGATGAACGCGATAGAGAAATTTGCGCGATGGCTCCGCTAATTAGTGATTACCTAAGCAAAGAATCGGGGCAGTATTTCGAAAGCGTCTGCGAGCTTCTGGCAAAATGCGGGGTTAATTATGAAATCGATAATTTCCTCGTGCGCGGACTGGATTATTACAGTGAGACGGCTTTCGAATTCAAGCCGACAGACTTTGGGGTCAAGGACTCTTTCGGAGGCGGTGGCAGATACGATCACCTGCTAAGCGTATTCGGAGGGCCAGATGTTTCCGGCATAGGGTTCGCCTTTGGTATCGAGCGCCTTATGATTATGCTGGATAACTCAAAGTTTACCTCAACTCCCGCAAAAATTGCCGTTATTCCAGTGTCAGAAGGTGAAACCGAGGCTGCATTCGAATTAGTGCAGCTCCTGTATAACTGCGATATACCGGCTGAATTCCTGCATCTTGGAAATGTGAGCAAGAAGATGAAGGTGGCTAATAGGCTGGAATGCTCGATAGCCCTAATCCTTGGTGAAGAGGAACTCAAGAACGGTACAGTTACTGTGAAGTTTATGAATGCAGAAAGCGGCGCGCTGAAGGAGAAAGTCGTCAACCGGAACGGCATCATCAACTTCTTGAGACATAATATCTAATCGTGCTAATCACCGTTGTTACCATATTTCCGGAAATGTTTCCGGGGGCACTTGCCTTTAGCTTGCCTGGCAAGGCGCTTGGTAAGCTGTGGGATCTGCAGATCGTCAACATACGAGATTTCGCGAAGGACAGACATAATACCGTCGACGATACTCCATATGGTGGCGGGGCTGGAATGGTTATGAAGGCGGATGTCGTTGATGCAGCCTTGACGCACGCACTTTCGATTTATGATGGGGCTCCTGGTAAACCTGAGATAATTTTTATGACGCCGAGGGGGACGGTATTCTCGGACGACGTGGCACGGGAGATTTCGGGCAACAAAAACGGGATGATAATTCTATGTGGGCGCTATGAAGGGGTTGACCAGCGCGTCGTCGATTATTGGAAAGAGCAACACGGTATGCGGGAAATCAGCATAGGCGATTACGTCCTGTTTGGTGGCGAGCTTCCGGCGATGGTTGTCATCGATGCATGCCTGCGCTTCGTACCTGGCATTATGGGGAATGCAACCTCGACAGAAGACGAAAGCTTTACGGCAGGACTGCTGGAATATCCGCAATATACGAAGCCTGCGATCTGGCGAGAACGCGCTGTGCCAGATGTGCTGCTTTCAGGAAATCACGGCGAAATATCCAGCTGGAGGGTGGCGCAATCTCAAGAGATTACACGCCAAAATAGACCAGATTTATGGGAACAATACGTGGAACAATAGCGCAGTGCCAGCAAGATGTCAAGCTGAGTGTTGCGTGAGAGATACCGGCACTTAAGGGGAATTGAATATCTTCTGTAAATTCGGATTAAATTTAGTTTTTTATAAATGTGATAAATTGCGAAAAACGAAACTTTATCGTAGTGTCCTATGCTCCCGTTTTTGGGATATATTAGCCAAGAAGCAAACTGACTCCTCTAAAATTTACCATGTGAGGTGCAGCGTTTTTGGATAAGAAACTACCAGCTGGAACCCAGTAGTTTTAATTCATACTTGTGAAACGAATTAAAAATAAATTTTCGGGGCTCAGAAATATTAAAATTATTGCGCTTGTGATGTGTTTTTGCATATTTTTTTGCACTCTCTTTGAGATTATATATTCAAACGTTGACATAAAATATAATTTTATTTCCAGAGCGTGGGAAGGGGATTATGTTGCTTCGATGAGAAGGAGAAATTATTTTTCCAAAAAGGCGGTGCGCATTGTACTGATTTGCCTTTTCGCTAAGCCGTCAAGCCACGCTACGCTAACGCTTGCTTTTTGGGCTTTGCCCTGCAGGCTTGACTGCCGCTCGGCAAATCAGTTTATTTTTCTCGTCCCTTTTGGAAAAAAATAATAATTTATAGTACTTGATATGATTACTGTGCAAGTTGACGCATCTTTTATGCGCGTACAAATCTACGCTTCACCTTTTTTATTTTCTGACGACAGAGAGCAGTTTCAGTTGCTGTTATTTTAAGCTATAACTTCCAGAAAGCCGACGGCTTATGCCAGCATTTTTGTCTGGGATTTCAAAATTTCCCGTTGCTGTATATCTGGTAGCTCTCGTGTCCCTTTCCGGCAATCACGACGAAATCGCCAGGTTGTATCAATGACATCGCACGAGTTATAGCTTCGATATAATATAAACTGTGGTGTATAAAAGAAGTTCACATAGCGTATACGATATAGAATGCTACATAACATTGTATAAAATATTACGCGGAAGTGTTTCAGAAGTGATAAGAGAAGTATACGCTGTCAACTATATAGGCATAATGGGCGGAAGTGTAAGTCATATATAATGTTGGTCTTCAGTATCGAGGGGCGTACAATATATAAAAACAGAGTGTTACGGGAGAAATTCACGGATTAAGAAAACGATATGAGGGACAACATCTGTGGACGAGAGGATATTTTGCCGCAATGTCCGGACAGATGCACGCAAAGGAGGTGCAAAAATCAGTGGCACATCAATAAGCAGGATAACTTTAGGATTTTCGAGTTGTAAGAGTTTGCTCTGTAAATCCACTTTCCAAGCGCGCCACAAAGTACCGCCTCTCAGCTGGTAGGTATCCATTCTCTTTTTCCTCTCTGCAATATCTCGTGTAGAGAGTATCTAGCTGGATACCGCAAAGCTCGACTGCAGCATAGTGCGTGGTGCGTCTTTTGAATGAGCGGATATGTTCGGTTTTGCTATGCCAGGGCTTTCGTTACCGACTGCTACTGGTCAACTAGATGAAGGTACGGTGGATGGTGCATTCACTGACCACCCCACCCGCCGTATATTAAAGGAAGTGTATTTCGCAAGCTACTTCCTTATTTCAATAGTTTCCCAAATTTTTGACGCTGTCCTGAAAATAAAAACTAAAGAAGCTATGTCGTTTTTCAAGATGCAAACATAGTTTTTTATAAACGTTATCAGGATACGCTTTATACCCACTTCTCAAGATTTTCTGCTTACTATTCTCGGCAGCCAAATATGCTGCCTCATTGATGGGATCATAACGAAACTTGTTATCCTAGCAAAACTTAACCCCATACATATCCCAAAGTTCACAGGTATCATGAAATATCTCAGACAAAGTATCTTTATTGTTTGAGCATGTTACATCGAGATTCATAAAGAATAAATAATTGTTATCCCTCTTCGTGGGTATCGGATCATGGTAACTAGTCCAATCATTGATGCGATCATACCAGTGTATTGTTTCATGCAAGAGCTGTTTAGATTCATTTTTAACATAATCAAACGATTTCCGCTTAATATCGTAAACATGCAATTCAACTGGTTCGCTAAGGGCTATACCCCACACCAAAGGCTTGTCATCATGATCATAAGCGCCCAAAAATCGCGTCTTTTTCTCCGACACGAGGAGGTAGCATGGAGGATAGTTGTTATCACTGATTTCCACTCCGTTTGCTGCAATGACTTTCATAATATTACGCCCAACCGGATTTTTCGCGATTTCTTCATATAATTTCTTCACTTTGTCGAAAGGAAGTGGTCTCATATACGCATCGCTGCTTAATTTCATGAGATATTTAGCATCATCTTCGTTTGGAGTTTCGTCGCAGTTTTTCAAAAACATCTCCACGACATTTTCGGAATTATTCGGATCCTTTCCATTGCTAATAAGATATTCATCAAACTTTTTATAATGCTTTTCATTGGAGATTACGTCCATCTTGCCAAAAAGTTTGTTTTTCAATTGTCTTAACCTGCGTTGACTGGTGTATACTTTTCATTGCAAATCCAGTTTGAGTTGCTAACATACTCAATATGAGTTTATAAAATATTTTAATTTTCAACATTTTTATCCTCTAAAAATACAAACTTGCATAAAATTTTATCATAAAAATTCAATTATGCCATCGTACTGGAAATCGCTTCCTCCAGCTATCCTAGACACTCGTGCTGGGCTTCCTGTAAAATGCCATTGTTGGGAGATTTTCCGTGCCCTTTGAGATATGATTTCGGACGAATCAAAAAGTTTGCCTGTGGTTGCGTTACGGGATACCGTCGTGTTTCCACGTTTTGTTCTGCCTTTGTTTATTGGTCGATCGAAATCTATCAAAGCGATAGAGGGGGCACTTGAAGACGCCTTGAGTGTACTCTTTGTTGCTCAAAAAGATCCTGTTGTGGATGATGTCGCTCCCGATGACGTTTATTCGTTTGGAACTATATGCCGGGTTGAGCAAATGATTAAGCTTACCGACGGTACGGTAAAAATCCTCATAAACGGGATATGTCGCGCCAAAATCGGGGCTGTGTATGACAAAGACGATGGTATGTTTGCTGATGT
>JAFUUW010000019.1 GCA_017471265.1 Alphaproteobacteria bacterium | reverse complement strand
GGGGGAGTTTTCACCGTCGACATCCATCGCTACTTCTCGACCTCGTACGAATCCACGCCATGCGTCTTTGCCGAACCTCGAGACTATATCATCCACAGAAGCGCCTTTTATGCCGCGTAGCAATTCCGCTGCCTTGACGTCGTCTCCAGCAGCAAATATACCGATGATCTTTCGCACCACATTCAGAAGATTTTCAGCCTCGGCAATACTTATATGTGTTGCGGCAAGTTGGGATACCAAGTTCCATAAATTGGTCGCTTCAGCCGAAAAAGAAATGGGAGGCGTCGTTTTATATAGCAACGTGCCATAGTAGCCTGCCGTTTCAATGTTGTCGACATACATTTTTGACATAACGGGTATTTCGCGTGCAGCGAAGCGATTGGTGCACAAGGTTTTCGCATAGACGACATCTGCATACACCTTGTGGGGGTTCATCTTCGTATCGACAAGAGAGATATATGTATCAAATCCTCCGAGATGCTTCAACTCTGAGGGATCTTTCGAGTAGAGCCAAAAGAGATCGTGTACAACGTTTGTGTCGGTGTCGATAGCAAGCGAGAAATACGGCTGCACAATCTCGTCCTCTTTCGTGTCGTTGTTTATTATATGCAGCTCCGAAATAGAGTGTATCTCGATGGAAGCGTCCCGTGCCTGATCAGCTAGAAGCAGATATTTTGTATGCGTGCCATCAAATCGGAAAGGGTCAGAAGTTACAGGAAACAGATTAACAATCGGTACGGCATTTAATGTGAGTGCATCTCGATTAACAATCTCAAGCAGCCTATCATCTGAAACGTCAACATCGATGATTATGGATATCTCACTCAGGTTTTGCTCTCCCGAATGTCTGATGGCTTCTCCCAAACCCAGGATCCTGAAAAACATAAACTTACGCTTGAAGTGCAGTGCTTCCTGAAAAAGCTGCAGTGAATTTGTTGAGTATGGCGAGACTGGGCAAACTGCCTCGCTATCATCAAAGCCACACTGTACCACATTTCTGTTGTCGAGCTTTATACGTTGTGTACCAACTTTCAAAAATACATTCCGATCCGGATTTGAAAATAGTGCCTCATAGATCATTAAGGCATCGGAAATTATATTGGAATTTATGTGAAACAAGAGATCGCTCAAGTCCATCATCTCAAGTGGAACGGAGTTTGTCTCGATGCGGATTTTCAACGCCCAACCATCTATACCTCCGATTTGCCGCTCGACCTTTATCAATTCAATGTTGGAGATTGAAATCGGATAAATTGAAATTGGATACAACGTCCGAAATTGACATTCAACGCCTTCGTTTGTGTTCACAAAAAGGCTAGTTCGCGCCTTGATGTTTATGCACTCAGCTATGCTAGGTGAGCGCTCTGTCTCAAATTTCACAACACCACACGGAGGAAATATATTGATCAAATTGGGATACAAAGCCGAAAGGAGATGGAAAGCTATACTTTGCGCGTTATCATCGATTTTTTGGTTCAATTTTGCGGACACAAACGCGACAGACTCGATAATCCGCTCAGTCTGCGGATCCGTCGACTCACCATTTTTTATATCAAGACGTCTCGCTATTTCGGGATGTTTTTTCGCAAATTCACCTCCTTTTTTCCGCAGAAAAAGCAACTCATCGTTGTAATAATTTAAAAACTCTTTCACTACTCGACCTATCTATTCCTCAGGCTGTGTTGTCAATTTCTTATGCGCTTCGTAAAAAAATTTACCACTGTTAAGGGAAAATTAACATTCATTTTTTAAGATCTAAGACAGAAGAGCTGCTTTGTGAATGTACAAGGGGGAGTTGTGATTACGAAGTTGAAAAGAGCCTTATACCTCTCGACGAGTATTTTGATCGCGCAGGGCATTGTTTTTGACTGTCGAGCGGAAACGGAAACCGCAGCAAGTGTTGTTGGAAATTTGTTGTCAAGCGCAGCAAATGCCGTTACGCACGGACAGGCAAAACAAAATGAAGCTCAAGACATAATGCCTAGCGGTGATAAACAATCGCTCGCTCAACCACCTCAGAGTATCGAGGATGAGACTACAACAG
>JAFUUW010000018.1 GCA_017471265.1 Alphaproteobacteria bacterium | reverse complement strand
TTTTTTTCCAAAAGGGACGAGAAAAAGGATCTGATTTGCCGAGCGGCAGTCAAGCCTGAAGGACGAAGTCCGAAAAGCAAGCCGAATAGGCGCAGCGTGGCTTGACGGCTTAGCGGATGGGCAAATCAGTACAATGCGTCCTGCCTTTTGGACAAATAACAATGATTGGATAAATACCGGTCAAACTATCAAAATTTGGACACGTTCCTAGACCTTACACTCCAATGCAACCACCTACTTTTATGTTAGCTACCGTCTGCACGAGATGTTGCAACAGAGGAATAATTAACAACAAGAAAAAAGTACAAAACAGGCACGACATCAGCGACGCATTATGGGGAAAAATATAACCGTTATTTCCAAGACAATGAGACCAATGGGTTCGCAATATTTCGCGCAGACAGTATCTGACTTTCAGTTCCATATCCTTGAATTGCCTAAATGATAACCGGTTTGTCCCCACCGAAATTGTGATTGCCTTTAGCCGGCTTCGTGCGCTAGCATTTGAGTGTTGGGGCATAGCCAAGCGGTAAGGCAACGGTTTTTGGTACCGTCATCCCCTGGTTCGAATCCAGGTGCCCCAGCCAGGTGTTTCTTCCCAGTGTAATAATTTGTAACACCGGGTGCCTTCTGTGGTATGCCACAATCCAAGATATATGAGTTAGCTACGATGTGTGGGTATGTGCGGCATAATTTCTGCTTTGAGTTTCGATGATGGTGTTTCGGAAAGTTTGCTCTCGGCGCTAGAGCGCCTGGAATATCGGGGATACGACAGCGCAGGGATAGCCTACATCGATGGTAATTCGAGACTGCATAGAATACGTACTGTAGGTCGCATAAAGACGCTGCGTGAGGCTGTAGAGAGGCAAAGTGTCAAGGCTAACGTCGGTATAGGACATACGCGCTGGGCTACACATGGAAAGGTTACCGAGCTGAATGCCCATCCGCATTCCGCTGACGGTGTCGCTATCGTTCACAACGGCATAATCGAGAATTATCAGGAGCTTCGAAAAAGGTTGGTTGCAGCTGGGTACTCTTTCGAAAGTGAAACTGATAGCGAAGTGATCGCAAAACTGATTGCCTTCAATATGAAATCCGGAGCGTCATTTGAGTCGGCGTTTAAACAAGCGATATCCAAATTTGTCGGAACATTTGCCATAGCGGCTATATATGAAGCTGAACCGGATGTATTGATTGGTGCAAAGCGTGGTTCTCCAATGGCTGTCGGTCTTAGTAAGGATGGTCGGAGTTGCTTTATTGCATCCGATGCTGTGGCTCTTTCGTCGTTGGCTGATGAAATAGCCTACCTTGAGGAGGAAGACATCGTTGTCGCCAGAAAAGGCGATACTTTGCGGTATGAAATTTGCAATGCTTCTGGGGAAACTGTTGTCCGTGAAGTCGTACCAAACAAGGTTTCTCTCGATGACGTAACAAAAAATGGTTATGAAACATTTATGTTGAAGGAAATTTTCGAGGAACCTCGTGTTGCTCGAAATACGTATGACAAGTTTGACTATGACGTAGATCTTTCAAAATTTCCTGGCGTTTCTATAATCGCTTGCGGTACGTCATATTACGCCGGATTGCTTGCGAAGTACTGGCTCGAGGACATAGCTGGGATACACGTGGATGTCGAAATTGCTTCAGAATTCCGTTATCGTAATCCGGTTTTGTTCAAAAATTCCCTCTACGTCTTCATAAGTCAATCTGGAGAAACAATAGACACCCTCTGTGCGATGCGGCTTGTCAAAGCTGCTGGTATAAAAACATTGGCGTTGGTAAATGTTGACGCTTCATCGATAGCCCGCGAAGCCGACTATGTTATCAAGACTGTTGCTGGTGTCGAAGTTGGGGTTGCCTCCACTAAAGCGTTTGTTGCTCAAACACTTTCAATGCTGCTACTAGCAAAGCGTAAAGCTGACTTTGATATCGATGTAGTCGAAAGTGCGATGAATTCAGTCCTGAATAAGTCGCACGAGTTTGCAAAAACCGCAGAAAAATTGAAAAGCGGGCGTAGTCTATTTTATGTAGGACGAGGTACAAGCTATCCAATATCGCTCGAGGGAGCACTCAAAATTAAGGAGCTTTCATATGTCAGTGCGGAGGGGTATCCATCTGGTGAGATAAAGCACGGGCCAATTGCGATAGTGGACGACTGTGTGCACACGGTGGCGATTGCTCCATTCGATAAACACTTTGAAAAAACGGTCTCGAATACGCAAGAGATACTGGCTCGAAATGGAAAGGTAATCCTGCTGACAACTGACGCTGCTCGCGGTTCGCTTCACGGATTTGACGCAAATGAAAATGTGGACTGTATCTTCCTGCCGGATTGTGACGCGCTCTATCAGCCATTCCCATTGATGACCGCAATACACTTGCTTGCTTATCATACGGCAAAAGCCAAGGGCTACGATGTTGATAAACCGCGAAACCTCGCCAAGTCTGTTACAGTGGAGTGATAGGTTTTTTCAGATCTATACGGTATTTGTTATAATCGCTTCGTTGTTAATTTTTTGTGAGGTTATAATGGATTTTGTTGGAATTGCTGGAGTAGTTTTTGGATGGATTGCAACCATAACGACCATCGTTGGACTTTTTCCTCAAATTTACAAGGCGTACAAGACGAAGTCGACCGACGATGTATCTTCTTTGATGCTTTGGGATTGCTTTCTTTGCTCATTTTCCTGGACTATTCACGGTCTCATTTCAGGTGATATGTTTGTTGTTTGGAGCAACGTGATAGGCTTGCTCACGAGCTCTACGACAATCATTCAAAAGAGACTATATGATCGCAAAAAGTAGTGAATTTGTGGATGTTTCACGTTACAAGTGCATACTTTGCCTCGATGGAAAGCTACCAGACGTGGGTTTCTTCGCTCGTTGCCGGTTGCCAATAATCGCTGCGGATGGTGCAGCTAATCGGCTGCATTCTCTCGGTGTGTCTCCAGATATCGTAATTGGCGACTGCGACAGTATCGAGCCGGGGCTCTTGTCTCAGGTAAGGCATCTGCGGATAACCGATCAAAGCACTTCGGATTTCCAGAAGACGCTCCGATATATCGAAGGGCAAGAACTATGTCCGGCGATAATATGCGGGATCTCTGGCGGGTATCTCGATCACATACTCAACAATGTGCGGATATTCCTCGAAGGAAACTGCGGCAATATCTTCATAGATGACGACGTAATTGGATTTTGCTTGCATTCCCACCACGAATTCTGCTTTTTGGTCAATACGAAACTTTCTTTTTTCGGGATGCCCGGTAGCGTTATGTTAACGCAAGGTCTGAAGTGGGAGCTTACCGGTGAGAGGTTGTTACCAGTCGGTTATGCATTCAACCGAACGGCATCTCCAAGAGTAACACTGGATGTATCCGGTGCTCGGGTATTGATGATCGCGTACAAAAATTCCATCACCGATGCCGGAGCTAGTTAGATACTGTCTGTATGAAATGCCTATAAATCAGCAAAAAAGTAATAATGAAAATAATTGATAGTAGTAACCCACCGGCTGGAAGCCGGTAGTTCTAGCTCACGCTTGAAAAGCGGATTAAGAGAGTGAACTCTTAGAACTCAGAGACCTTAAAATTATTGTGCTTATGATGTACCTCTTGTTCCTCTATATATTTTTGTACCCTCCTTACCCTTATCTGTCCGGACGTTGCAACAAAATATCCTTTTGTTAACAGGTGTTGTCCCCAGTACCGTTTCCTTAATTCCTGAAACTCACCTTACAGTTTTCTGCTACTTTTACCTTTGATGTATTATACGATTTTCGATATTGAAAGATGCGGAGGTATCGAGATCCGCATATGTACGTGAGATCAGGACTTATATTTCCGCTTATTATATTCACATAGTTAGCGGAACACAGCTCCCTTATCACTGCTATACACTTTTCCGCAATATTACCGTATAGTACCCTATGCCTATATTTTGTACAGAATACTACGTGGTATTCTATAATCTATACACTATATAAACTCTTTTTTTTGTGTCTCATATCTCACGTTACACTAAGGTATTTGCCTGAAGGTGAGGGTTTTCACCCATCCCACGTTTTGGAAATAAATTATGTTTTATCGCAAAGAACACAAATCGTGATATCTTTAAAAAAAAGAACCGTAAAATTTAAATGAATTGTAACAAAAATCGCATAGACAGCTGATTGAAAAAATGCCTTTTTACACTTTAAACGATGGCGCGACACTTCCATCAGATACTTGAAGAACACCTCGCCTTCTCAACCCGCCATCAACATCCGCTATACCTTTCTCTGGCTTTAACCTTTACCATTCTCACGTAGACACTATCTAGGAAAAAATTTGATAGAGCCTTGGCGATCGCGAAAGACGCAATCCTCTCAAATTTTGTTCCTAAATCTCGAAACAAAGCCGTCTATTCTGTCCACGCTTTCATTTTTCCCCAATATTGCGATTATCTCGAAGACGCTTGGTGAAACCAGCTTACCGCAAAGGGCGGCACGTATAGCCTGCGCTATCTCAACCAGCTTTACGCCCTCATCTTTAGCTAGTGTCTTCACACTTTCACAAAGCGCTGCTTCCTTGAGTTGCGGCATAGTTTCTATGATAGTCCGAACCTTTCCCAGAAGCTCAAGATGCCGAGGTGTAGCATATTTCGAGCAGCGATCTTCGAATGTATCCGGAGCGGCGACATAAATCATCGCAGCATCAGCCAATTCGATTACCGTCTTCGCACGCTCTTTTAGGCTATCCATTCCTTGCAGTATGCGTACCTTTTGTTCCTCGTCGGGCACTTTGGTTAAGAACGGCAGGAGGTACTCCAGGAGGGACCGATTGTCCCTCTGACGCATATAATGTGCGTTGAGATTTTGGAGTTTCGCCATATCGAAACGGGAAGGAGATTTCCCGACATTGTCAAAGCTAAACCACTCGACAGCCTGGTCACGCGAGATTATTTCATCATCCCCGTGGCTCCAACCGAGACGAAGCAGGTAATTCGAAATTGCCTCTGGAAGATATCCAAGCGAACGATAATCCTCTGCACTTGCGGCACCGTGTCTTTTCGATAGCTTTGCCCCATCTGAACCGTATATGAGAGGAATGTGCCCGAAGCACGGAACACCCCAGCCGCAGGCCTTGTATATTTGTATCTGTCGGAATGTGTTAGTCAAATGATCATCACCACGTATGACGTGAGTTATTCCCATATCGTGGTCATCCACAACAACCGACAACATATACGTTGGGGTGCCGTCGGAGCGCAACAAGACGAGATCGTCGAGCTGCGAGTTTTCGATGGTTACGTCTCCCTGTACCATATCGTCAACTGTGGTCTTACCCGTCATCTCCGCTTTCAGGCGTACGACAGGTGCAACTCCGTCAACCTTGTCTTTCCTACCGCGGCACGTGCCATCGTACTTATATGATCGACCATTTTTGACAGCCAGCTCTTTTTTCTGAGCCAACTCCTCCGGCGTGCAATAACAGTAGTACGCTCGCCCTTGCTCTATTAGAGAAAGAGCGACATCCTTATGGCGAGCTACCCTGGTTGACTGAATAACTGGTTCGTCGTCCCAGTCGACATCTAGCCAACGCAATATCTCAAAAATTGACTTGGTATTCTCATCGGTTGAGCGGAGTTTGTCCGTATCCTCAATACGAAGCAAAAACTTGCCGCCATTATGTCTAGCGAACAGCCAGTTGAACAAAGCCGTTCGAACCGACCCTATGTGCAATACCCCCGTTGGACTAGGTGCAAACCTAACTCTGACGGACATCGTTACTCAGATACCTCCTCATCTTCGCTTTCGTCAAAGTCTGCATCATCATCAAAATCGCCATCATCCGAATCATCTTCATCTACATCGTCCTCATCATCGCCGTACTCGGAGTCATCCTCAGGCTGATCGAATGCATCGGCGTCACCCCTCTTGTAATCAAAGTTGTCGCAAAACTCTTCATTCTCTTCCTCTGGTATTGCGTCGGCACCGGAAGCGGCGCGCTTCGCTAATTCACGCAATCCATCAAGCGATATCGTATCGCCGGCGATTTCTCGCAAAGCGATAATGGTCGATTTATCGTTATCTCTCGGAATAGAAGGCATCGTACCGCGGTCAATATCTTTTGCCCGCTTGGCTGCCATCAAAACCAGCTCAAACCGATTTTCAACCTTCTCAATACAATCCTCAACCGTAACTCTCGCCATCTTGCCTCAGCCAAAACAACACCATCCAACCTTTCCAGTCTACCATACACCTCGACCTTTTTTGAAACACAACGTCAAAAGATAAGGCGAACATAGGAGGCATCATATGCGCAAGATCGACATTTTGAAAAAAGCAGGATAAAAGATGCACTTGGAAAGCAGCTTTGAAAACATCGCCTAAATTGATGATATAAACGTCCAGTGTAGTGTTGCTGATTCCAATTGTAAAACGAACATTGCAGTAACTCGACTGGCTTGCATCATACAAGTTGTCATCTTGGACGTTACCGTTCAGACATACTTGCTTCTTCAATTTTTTTGAGATTTTTTCAGAAAAGGCAATTGAAGCACCTTGTACAAATAATCTACCGGTCGGGAGCCGATAGTTTTGTAGCTTATCAAGAAAAGTGGGAAATCAAGCCCCTAACATTCGGATATTTTAAAATCGTCATATTTGCGGCATTTTCCCGTTTTTTCTAAAACAAATACTATAATATTTTTTTATATTGTATACGCTGTACGGGTTTCTTCTGAACGTTGTATTGAGGTGTTCGTCTAAAGGTAAGGTTTTCAATTATTCCACACCCTGGAAACAACGAGCGAGAAAGTGGAGCAAAAGCAAAATTGACGGGGAAGCGCGATGCTCCTGTAGGAAAGTGTGTCAGGCAGATTTGTACACGCCTAAAAAACAGGCAACTGCAAAATAGTTTATAGCATTCATTACGAATTATTCTTTTTTCCAAAAGGGGCGAAGAAAAAGCCCTGATTTGCCGAGCGGCAGTCAAGCCTGCAGGGCAGCGCCCGGAAAGCAAGCCGACAGGCGCAGTGTGGCTTGACAGCACGCTGAAGGGCAAATCAGTATAATGCGAGCCGCCCTTTGGGAAAAATAATTCACCATATCATCTAGATTAGGACGCTACCCACGCAACAACATCTCCATTTTTGAAAACTGTAAAGATGGAGAATTCAAGTTAACAATTAGCCTGAAAATGCCTGATCTGTTATTGGAAATAGCCCCCACCTTCAACGCAACCAAAGTAAATTTACTGAAGGAGCAATTGACGATTGAATAAAGAAAAACTGCGCAACCTGTTACGAAGACACCCGTGCCCTCTACTCGTGTCGGTTAGCCACGCCGCGGGAAGAAAGACACTATTCATATGGAAAAATAATGAAAAAGAATTCTTAATAACAAGAGGCAGTATGGATATTATAAATTTTCAATTGCCTAAACACCGTTACATGAGAATGATAAAAATTAGCCAAAAAAGTACAGCGAATGTTGGTGACGATTTGAAAAAAGAAACGTTTTTCAAGTATCTGATAGCAATACCGAGCCATCATCTAAAACGCGGATGCATAGTTTCACATTGTCCATAAAGGTACATCGCCACGGCGAACCGATACGCAATATTCAAAAAACACCATTGATAAATGGATGTTATGGCTCGCCACCTTGTCGTTCCTCCCATAACTCCATCTTCTCCCATAATGCATTGCTGATATCGCACCTGTCTTGTATTTTCTTAGCCATTACCCCGTTTTTTAATTGGTTTTTCTTCTTTGTAAAGCAAAACATCCTATATATCTTCTCTATCGAAATTTTCGAGAAATCCATAGGCACCCCATTCAATTCGTTTCACCGTATCCTTGTCCTTTGTGTATGTAAAGTCTAAGCTTGGTCGTGTAGTACGCGTGGCGATGGGTGAGGTGTTTTGGCTGATGAAACGTCGGGTACCTTCAAGGTTATTGATCGAGCTTCTCTTTATTTTTGAAGCAGCAGCTGAGAACAAGTTCATAAGCCAATATGTTTTTGAATGGTGCGATACCCCTGCTGTCGTCGAGAATTATCTGAGCCATTCTTTACGCAACCCTGACGCTGCCTACGTACTCGGTAACTTGTATCTCTTTGGCATCGGCGTCGAAAAAAATCTCCGCAAGGCTGACATATACATAACAATGGCTGCAAATCGAGGATTGCCGGAAGCGCTTAATTCTATTGGCGATGGCTATTATTCCGGCGATATACGTCCACTGAACCACGATATGGCATTGCGGTATTATCGCAAGGCAGCTGATATGGGGTTCGGGGCAGCTCAATTTAATGCAGGAGTTGTTCTGATGCGCAATGCAAGGAGCGCAGAAGAACTGAAACTCGCGATTTTTTATCTGGACAAAGCCTCGAAGAACCGCAAAGATTTAAGCAGTATGACCGCTGCCGCCGAGAAGTACAAACGGAATGCTGAACAGAAGCTCAGGCATTATAAAAAAGGCATCGAAGCTGCTCGCTGACCATCCGAAGATCAGCGTCCTTCTTTCGGGCAGCATGCTGAAATTTTGCTTTTGCAAAGGGACGACACTTCCATTCCTCCTGCTGCCAGCCTTCACCATCTTGTCTCTTACGTTGATTTTATCTCGCAGAAAACAGGCATTTGCCATCGGTTATTGCTTCGGTCTCGGGTACTTCTCAAGCACACTGTATTGGATTGCGGAATCCTTCAAATGCGTCGGGTTCGGAAATTATGGATACCTCGCTGTTTCCGCTTTGGTGTTATACATATCGGTATATCCAGCCGCAGCTTGTTACCTTGCTCGCAGAATTGCCTCGACCCGTGCAAAGCTCCTCATCTTGCTCGCCATATTCTGGACTATCGCAGAATACCTGCGTGGTATCGTGTTCACAGGCTTTCCCTGGAACCTCATCGGATATGTTGCTTACGATATTCCGTATTTCGCACAAAGTGCCGACGTATTCGGAATATACGGAGTCTCATTCCTGTTGCTTTTAACAACGTTGCTGCTTTCTTTCAAGAAAACGTGTCTATATGGTACGGTCATATTCGCTATCGTGATTTCGTATGGCTACTACAGAACCGAGATATATAACAAGTACATCGTATCTGACAATCCAGCCAGTGTGGTCGTCGTTCAGCCGTCGATTTCACAGGAAGATAAGCTGGATGTTCGAAAATTTCAGAGCAACTTGGCAAAGCATATTGAGTTGTCGCACAGTCATGGGCTGTACCATAGAAAGAGGCTGATAATCTGGTCGGAAGCAGCTATAAATACGCCGGTACATTCGAAGGACAAGTTTTTGCGTTATATTGCTTCTTCGTTAAAGAATGACTGGATAATTGCTGGATGCGATCGCTTCGATAATGAACGTCATCTTTTCAACAGCGTCTGTGTTTTTGGCGCCGATGCTGAGATAAAGCAGTTTTACGATAAGCGCCACCTTTTGCCATTTGGTGAATTCATACCAGAGTTTCTGCTTGATATTGGTTTACGAAAAGTCGTCCCGGGAATAATGAACTTCTCAAGTGGAACACTATCTCGAACTGTAAAGATAGATGGCATTGATCCTTTTGATGTGTTGATATGTTATGAAATCGCCTTTCCTGGAGAAATTTTGGATAACTCGGAAAGTACGTGGATTGTGAATGTAACAAACGATTCTTGGTTCAAAAATTCGGATGGCCCAACTCAGCATATGAGAGCGGCTTGCTTTAGAGCGATAGAAGAAGGGCGACCAATAGTGCGCTGCGCTAACAATGGCATATCCTGTATCATCGACTGCAATGGACGTGTGATTGATGCTCTACAAACGGATGAGATAGGTCGCATCGAAACAACAGTACCAGCCAAACGCCAGAAAACACTGTTTGCGAAATATAAACACAAGACGATTTGGATGCTACTGTCAGTCATAGCACTGGGAACAATGTTGCCCAGGTTGGCACGCAGTCGTTTCTACAAAATTAAAAATGCAGCTCAAAAGCGGAGCCTGTTATCAAAATAATTTCTACAGCTTTGGTGTAGGGTACGCTTTTCTCATTGCAGCTTGGCGATATAGGTAGTTAGCGTGCTTTTCAGGGCTCGGCGGCAAACGCTCCTCATTGGTTGCGCTGGCCTATTTCCCCAACCTTAAAAAATCTGGAATGGTTAATATACGGTGATGATTTGAGTCCCATCCTAGAGGTACTTTCTCCGGTGTTTTTCGACGATAGCATAGGCAGTGGTTTTGACGACCTGTGTCTCGCTCGTCTTGAGAATGGCAAACTTGCAATCAAAAAATTACTGTACCATCATAAAGCATTTTCTAAGCTTTTTCGTTCGTTGCCATTTTCCCCTGCTAGTAGGTTATGCCTTTCTATGGCTAAACGATCAGTGCAGCCTAGTTACGCGGACATTTCGCTAGCTTTTTGCTCAAGGCTCATCCGTAACCTTCTTCGATAGATCTGTCTCGAACGTGTAGATCTGTTTTCAAACATCCGATGCTAAAAAAAACCGGGAAAGCTCGAATGATTACTTCGCACAAGTGTCTGCCTTAGCGCTTTCACGGTGTCAGGTATCAACATCCTAGAGAAGACATGGTCACCTAAAGCCTCGTACTTGTTATTCTTTTTTTCCAAAAGGGGCGAAGAAAAATTCCTGATTTGCCGAGCGGCAGTCAAGCTTGTAGGGCGAAGCCCGAAAAGCGAGCGTTAGCGCAGCATGGCTTGGCGGCATGCGAAAAGGCAAATCAGTATAATGCGTCCCGCCCTTTGGAAAAATAACAGTTGTCAAACAATCGTCAGCAATATAAATGTTGCCTGCCTCTACATCCCTGCGTCAGACGGCTTGGATCGACAAGTAACAGCAAGGTACAATACTCGAAGGTTTTTACATAACCATAGGGCAAACAATCCCTTTTAGTCGTTTTCTTCCGCTTCCGCCTAGGCTGACACTGCACGGCTCTCCGTAAGTTCCTAGCGACAGTTTCCAAAAATGCAGTTCGACGAGCGAAAATAGATAACCTATCTGCTAAAAGCCGTAGAGATCATGATTGAAAAGCGGATTAAAAGAGTAAACGCCTAGAACTCGGAAATCCTAAAGTTATCCTGCTTATGACGTGTCTCTTGCTCTTCCGTATTGTCGTACTTCCTTTGCACCTATCCGCTCGGACGTTGCGACAAAATACCCTCTTGCCCACAGATTCAGTACCGTTTTATCAATTTCTGAAATTCCCCTTGCTGTTTTCTGCCAGTTTTCTCCTTTTTGTATACACGACTTTTGATACGACGAGATGCGATGAGGTCTCGAGATTAGCCGGTGATCTGAACGAGCTTCACGTTTTCATTTATGGCTACATAGTTTGGAAAGCCTACCTCTCTTATCATTTTTATATATCTTTCTGCAATATCGTTGCATAACGCTCTATGCCTATAGTTTATATAGAATACTATATGTATACATTATATGAACCCTTTGTATATTATACTTCGTACCACAACAAAGTATTCGCCTGAAGGGGAGGGTTTCCACTTTTCTTACGTTTTGAAGATAAATACACCTCATTCAATACCCAACAAGCATTTAAAGTGTGTCTTTTGTTTATCTTACATTCATGCCTCTTCCAAATTTATGCCTTCTTCTCAAGGCACATAATCCCCTCTTACGGGATTGTTTGCTCTCATCTTTTGAAATTTCTTGTCTGGGGGGAGTGGGGATGATAGAATAGGGCAGTGGTTTTCTATTTTGAAAATAGTAACGGTTAATGAGTACGTTTGATAAGGTCAAGGAAGTAATCACGAAGAACCCGAAGATTGACGCTTCGAAGGTTGTTGAGACAGCAAGTTTCAAGGATGACCTCCACATGGATAGCCTGGAGCAGGCGGAGCTTATTATGGAGTTTGAGAAGGCTTTTGATTGCGAAATACCAGAGGAAAAAGCCGAAAAAATCGCAACCGTTGGCGATGCAGTGAAATACCTCGAGGCTCTCGGTAAATAGTTGAGGCTGTTTTGAAAAGGCGGGTCGTAGTTACGGGGATAGGCGCGGTTTCCCCGCTTGGGTGTTGTGCTTCATCAACGTGGGCGAACCTTGTTGCGTGCAAAAGTGGAATAAGACCCATCGACACCTTCGATGTATCTGATATGAGGTCGAAGGTTGCCGGTATGCTTCCTGCTGGAACTGATGGTTTTAACCCAGACCTTTATATGGAACCCGCCGAGCAGCATAAGGTTGACCGCTTCATAGTCTATGCCGTCGCTGCAGCTTCCCAGGCTTTCGATGACGCAGGGTTTTCTTCGTTGTCGGAGGAGCAAAAAGGCCATACCTCTGTATCGGTAGGTTCAGGTATAGGTGGCGTATCTCGGCTGTATGACACTTCCGTTACCCTCCATGATGAAGGGGCGCGGCGCGTCAATCCTTTCTTTATCCCATCCGTTCTGGTAAATCTCGCTTCCGGACATGTTGCGATAAAGTTTGGACTACGCGGGGTCAACTACAGTGTGGTTTCAGCCTGCTCTTCTGGAACCCATAGTATCGGGGAGGCTTTTCGCTCTATAAGAGATGGGTATGCGGATTTCTCCTTGGCTGGTGGAGCAGAATTTGCTGTGTGTCCACTTGGCGTCGCGGGTTTTTGTGCTGCTCGGGCTCTGTCAACGAAGTATAACGATGAACCAGAGAAGGCTTCTCGTCCATGGGACAAAGGTCGTGATGGATTCGTGATAGGAGAAGGTGCTGGTGTTATCGCTCTGGAAACGCTGGAGAGTGCGAAAAATCGCGGTGCAAAGATTTACGGTGAGATTGTCGGGTATGGCGCGTCTTGCGATGCCTTCCACATAACTGCTCCGGCAAAAGACGCCCTGGGAGCGTCGGCTTCTATGGAAAATGCTATCGAGGATGCCGGTATTCCGAAAGATGCGATCGATTACATAAATGCACATGGTACATCGACGCCTGCTGGGGATGCGGCCGAGGTTCTTGCTGTAAAGCGTGTCTTTGGTGCGCATGCGTATAAACTGAATATGTCATCCACGAAGTCGGCTATGGGGCACTTGTTGGGAGCCGCGGGGGCGGTTGAAGCGGTTATCTGTTTGCAAGCGCTGAATCACGATGTTGTTCCAGCTACGCTGAACCTAGACGAGCCTGACGACGAGTTCGACCTGAACCTGACGCCGAATACTCCACAAGAGCGAAAATTAACGTACGTTATGAGCAACTCCTTCGGCTTCGGCGGCACAAACGGTACACTGATATTCAAGAAGTTTCAGTAAAGGTTTTTGTTCTATTGCCACTTTTGCGCCCGCTAGTTTCGTCTTTCAGTGTTAGTTTGCTCTTTCGGTAGATGTGTGTCTGTGAATACGTTCAGACAGGTACAGTGAGGGCTTTTGTGAGGGGGCGGGTGTATCTTGTCCAACTTCGTTTCGCCCATCAACTTCAGCCTGCTGCCCCCTATGTACTGGTACGCTGTTTTTCTGATGCAATCCTGCCTCCATAGCACCCACATTTTTTCCCCAATCAATAACCCCCTCTTGCCCTGACTTTTTAAATAGATAGCCTGTTAATCGGAAGTCGGTAGTTCTAAATCATGATTGAGAAGTGGATTAAAGAGTACATTCTTAAAACGTCGATTAAAGAGTACATTCTTAAAACGTCGATTAAAGAGTACATTCTTAAAACGTCGATACCTTAAAATACTATTTTTATGATGTTCTTCTATATACTTTTGTATACCTTTTATGCTTGTTCGTTTAGAAGTAACCACAAAATATCCTCGTGCCTGGAGAGGCTGCCCCTATTATCTCCTTCTTAGTTTATGGAATTTTTTCTGCAACTTTCCACTTTATGTACCGTACAATTTTTGGTTTTGGCACAACGAGGTGCGATGCCATTGAGGCTAGCCTGTATACGCGCTCGGAAGCTACATCCCTGCTTATTTATGCCTATGTGGTTGGCAGACCACGCCTCACTTATTGTTCCTATGTACCTTTCAGCAACGCTTCCATATAACACTCTGTTTGTACAAGATACTCTATATCGTATACACTGCGCAAACATCTTCCGTGTATCATATGCCGTGTAATACTAGACGCTGCTCACACGAGAATAGTAGAAATTAAGCCAAATAAAGATACAGTAAATGTTGATGACAGATTGAAAAGATGAGGCGTTTTCCAAGTATATGGCAGCAATACATCGCCGTCGTATGAAATGTTGATGCACAGTTCCACATTTTCTGTAGCATGCGTGTAAATCTCGCCACGGCGAGCCGGTACGCAATATCCAAAGTATCACGGATAAATAGTCTGTGATTGCGCGCTACCTCATTATTCGGCGATGACACCTCTATCCTCCCCCATAATGCGTCGCTGATAATGCGTCTGTTTTGTATTTGCTTGTTCATTGTCCTCTTCTTCTTTTTGTTGCCAATCGCATTCAATTTATCGCTTTTCTGTTTTGAAATATTTTACACAATTTCTTTTTATCAGTTAAAGCAGTTGCCTAAAAGCAAAAATTTTCACCTTCCACATCATGGAAATAAATTAAGAGGCAATTCCAGCAATTGCCCCTTTCATTTATGCAGTTCGGCGGCGGACTGGGGAAATCACGTGGATCATTAGCATACATACCATCAAGGAGATTACGCCGATGATGCCACTTGAAACGAATATGTTGTTCAGCGAGAAGTGATGAGCGACAAATCCAGCTAGAGTATCTGCACAAAATGCGGATATGGCGTTGGTTAGCCAGTACACGCCCAGTCCAGTTCCCCGCAAATCCTCCGGTACTTTCTCCGCGATGAGTGAAACAAAGACGTTTTGCGTTGAGCCAAGTTGTATACCCCAAAACAAAATACCGACAAACATCACCCAACGTGTAGTAGCGGAGTACATGATGAAGTCAGCAAGGACAAGAGCCGATATCCCGACGCAAAGCAACTTCGTGCGATCGAATTTATCGCCCAACAATCCCATAGGGTAGGACGAAAGCGTGGTACCGAGGTTGAATACGATCATAACCATCGGAGCCCACATAGGATCAACGTGGAAGCCTTCATTTACACGCAAAATCAGGAAGGTTTCATTCATTCTGGACATCATAAAGATAGCGTTGACTCCCATCAACAGCCAGAATGAAACTCCGAGGTATTTGAAATTTTTTAAGGAGAACTTGGGCTTCACCTTCGGAGATGGAAGTGGGGCTTCGGACGTTATTGCGGGATGATCAAACCTCTTTGGTTCTTTTACAAAAAACAGAAGTAGGAGAAACGCTGCAGTAGCCGGTATGGACGCAAGAGCAAAAACGGATTGGTAATCGCCACCAGTTGCCCTCATAGCCATAATTCCAAAAAATCCACCTAAGAGAGAGCCCACATATGCCAGGCTGCGCTTCAAGCCGTATGACGCGCCTATCTGCTTTCGCGGGGCAACGTCCGCGATTATGGCATCACGAGGTGATGCTTGCACGCCATTTCCGAAGCGTTCCATCATACGTGCAGAAAATACAAGAGCAAACGAATCGGATATGGCGAGAATAGGTCGGCTAACAACGGAAAATATGTAGCCAAAAATCATTATGCCCTTCCGCTTTCGGAAAAAGTCGCTAAGCATTCCGGAAAACAATTTCATAAGATGCGATATTGTTTCGCAAAATCCCTCGAGCACTCCGATGCCTATTGCCGATGATCCCAATATGTGTTTGAGATATAGTCCCGAAAAGGAATACGCCATAACGAACGATATATTCATAAGGAGCATCATTATGCCAATCTGCCACACGGTCGTAGGAATTTTCCCGTCGCGCTGTTGCCGAACTTGAGAGGTGTTAGTTCTAATCATGTGAGAAATCGCCCGAAAGCGTCTTCTTCCGAATTGTAGCAAAAAAAAGAGAAAGGCGGAAGGAAAATTATTCGTCCGAAATTTTGAGTGCTTCGATAAATGCCTTCTGCGGTATCTCGACATCCCCAAACTGCCGCATCCTCTTTTTACCTTCCTTTTGCTTATCTAGGAGTTTTCGCTTTCTTGTTATATCACCACCATAACACTTCGCCAAAACATCCTTTCTGAATGCAGATACAGTTTCGCGAGCTATAACCTTTCCGCCTATTGCGGCTTGAATGGCTATTTTGAAAAGCTGTCTCGGTATCAAATCTTTCAGCCGCACACAAAGTGCACGGCCGCGCTTTTCTGCTTTCGTCCTGTGGATAATCATCGAAAGAGCATCGACCGGTTCGCCATTTACCAGTATGGAAACTTTCACAAGATCCCCTTCACGGTATCCCGTCGTCTGGTAATCAAATGAGGCATACCCTTTTGTCGACGATTTCAAGCGATCATAAAAATCAAACACGACCTCGTTTAGTGGGAGGTTGTAGTGTACAACCGCACGATCGCCGAGGAATTGCATATCGACCTGTTCTCCACGCTTGTCTTCGCAAAGCGCCAGGACAGCACCGAGATAACTTTCGGGAACGATTATAGTTGCCTTTATCCACGGCTCCTCTATCCTCTCCATCTTGACAAACTCAGGCATCTCTGCAGGATTGTGAAGATCCACTACTTCACCATTGGTCATATAAATGTGATAAATCACGCTCGGTGAAGTCGTGACTATGTTCAGGTTAAACTCCCTATCAAGCCGTTCTTGGATAATTTCCAAATGCAGCAGTCCTAGGAAACCGCAACGAAATCCAAACCCGAGGGCGGCGGACGTTTCCATTTCATAGCTGAAACTGGAATCGTTCAGGTGCAACTTCTGGATACTCTCCTTTAGGCGCTCGAATTCGGAGGCATCAACAGGGAATATTCCGCAGAATACAACCGGCACGGACGGCTTAAACCCCTTCAGAGCCCTGCCGCAAGGGTTGCGCTCTTCCGTAATCGTATCGCCAACCTGGCAGTCCGAAATATCCTTTATACTGGCAGTAATAAATCCTACTTCACCTGCGGATAGTCCATCAACCATAGTTTTTTTCGGGAGAAAGTATCCCGCCTCATCAACGACATAGCTCGCTCCCGTTGCCATCATCTTTATCTTCATACCCCGCTTGAGCTCGCCGTCAAAAATCCTCACGAGGATCACTACCCCAAGGTACTGGTCGTACCAGCTATCAACGAGCAAAGCGCACAACTTGTCCGATGCTGGAAGCCGTGGCGGAGGCAGTCTGCGAACTATCGCTTCGAGCACCTCATCAACCCCCTGACCACTCTTTGCTGAAATAGCTATAGCATCGCTTGTATCAAGACCTATCACCTCCTCAATTTGGCGCTTTACTGCGTCAACATCGGCAGCGGGGAGGTCGACCTTGTTCAACACGACGATTATCTCGTGATCGGCATCAATAGCGTGGTATACATTCGCGAGTGTTTGAGCTTCCACGCCTTGCGATGCATCGACGACCAAAATCGAACCTTCGCAGGCGGTAAGCGAACGGCTGACCTCGTATGCAAAGTCCACGTGCCCAGGCGTGTCAATTAGGTTCAGGATGTATTCGTTTCCATCCTTTGCCCGATACCGTAGGCGAACAGTTTGAGCTTTTATGGTTATACCGCGCTCGCGCTCGATATCCATCGAGTCGAGTATCTGCGCCTTCATCTCGCGTTTCTCGAGCCCCCCACAAAGCTCGATTATCCGATCCGCCAACGTCGATTTTCCGTGATCAATATGCGCGATTATGGAAAAATTGCGGATGTTGTTCATACCACGCGGGATACCCCAAACGACGCGGATATGCTAGCAAAAGAAACCAAAGCAGGCAATGGAATTGCAGCATAGCCATAGATATAGAGATAGATATAGATAAATCGGATTCTGTCGCTGAAAAATCATAGAGAGCGAGGAGGCGAAGGCAGGCAGAGATTGGCGGATACGATGGAGGGGAAAGTTTGTACTTTCCTAAAGGATGTTTAACTGCACAGTAGCAGTGTTAAGTTACGGATTATGTTTTTTCAGAAGAAATGAGAAAGAGAACACGATTTGCTTTTGCTGAGATGCCAGCCAAGGGGGGCTTTTATTTCCAGAACGTGAGAGGGGTGAAGACCATCACCTTTAAAAGAAGTTCACATAGTGTATACGATATAGGACTCCACATAGTATTTCGTGCGAAACATAGACGCAAGGCATTATATGATAATATTACAGAAAGGTGCATAAAGGTGATAAGGGGGTATGTGCTGTCAACTATGTGGATGTAACAAGTTGTACAATATACAAAAGGGCAAAGTATCAGGAAACTGCACGATGAGTTTCAGGAATTAAGGAAGCGGTACTGGGAATGGCATCGGTGTGCAACAGGATATTTTGCCGCAACATCCGAACAGATACGCGCGAAGGACATACAGAAATATGTAGAAGAGCAAGAGGCACATCATAAGCAGGATAACTTTAGGATTTCCGAGTTCTAGGCGTTTACTCTTTTAATCTGCTCTCCAATCGTAACTTAGGACTGTCGGTTTCCAGCCGGTAGGTTGTCTATTTGCTATATATCTTGCCAAGAGACCAATCAAAAAAACTACCTTTACGAAAGCATAAAAATAGAATAGGTAACAATTTGTATATTAATTTCTTTTTATTTTTCAAAAAAGATGCCATTACTCTTCTATCTTATTTTTTATCCACCTGAGCTAATGGAGAACTGCCGCAAAGATGCGAGCCACAACTGATGGTTATTACGAGAACTGCAGCGCAGAGAACCCGTAAAGGAATTATTGTTTTTTTCAAAAGGGGCGAAGAAAAAGTCCTGATTTGCCGAGCGGCAGTCAAGCTTGAAGGGCGGAGCCCGGAAAGCAAGCCGTAGGCGCAGCGTGGCTTGACGGCAGCACGAAAGGCAAATCAGTACAATGCGAGCAGCCCTTTGGAAAAAAGAATTCATCCATCTCCGCTTTTTCAATCGAGATAATCCATCGACCTCGCAATACAGCCTATCTTCGGCATACTCTTTACGCTCATCAACTTCACATTGTCGAGTTTCCACAATTTCTAACGCACGTAGGTAAACTTTTGTTCATTTTAGGTGGTACAGAGGAAGAGGAGTAGCTTGTGCGGCAATGCGATACCGATACAGCAGGATTATATGTGTTCGTTCGTTGTGGCAATGCAGCAACAAAATTTCAAAAATTGACGCCGCAATGTAAAAATTTTATTAAACCTTTGAATTCTTGATGTGAGAATGTCAGTGGGAATGTTTCTATGGAGTTCATGGTTATGAACGCGAATAAGATATTGAGCACTGCTCTGCTGTCTGCCGTAGTTGCTGCATCTTCACTTGCTGGCACTTGCAGCAATAGCGGGTTTTACGTTGGTGTTGATGCTGCAGTAAATTTCACAAGTATGAAGGTGGAATCGACAACCACGTATGAGGCAGACGGTGAGCATCATAAGGCTGGTCAGTCTTGTACTGTAAAAAAGGAAAAGGTACAGCCTGCGGCGAAGATTTACATCGGTGTCGACAAGAGAATAAATGACGTGAAGATCGGTGTCGACTTCGGTTTCGGTATGGATTTCGGCAAAGTGAAAAGAACCTACGACGGATGGGGAAAGGACGACACGAAGGATGGTCGCGATGAAGTTCAAATCAAGCAAAATTGGAACATCTCTTTGATGCCAAAAATAAGTTACTCGGTTTTGCCTGAGTTAGAGTTGGGTGTAACCGCGGGTGCAAAACTTGCTCACTTCAAGACAACTTATGTCGATGTTGTTCCTACTGATGCAGAACAGGATGGTGCTGATTCAAAGAAATGCTGCCGCATTATCCCTGTAGTCGGCTGTTATGTGCTGTACAATTTCACTTCAAACTGGTTTGCTAAATTGGGATACGAGTTTGAAATTCGCACAAAGTTGAAAATGCCTACATCTTTGGCTGAGAAAAATGAAGATCCAGGATTCGCTGGAAACACGAGTGCAGTCAAAAGACACACTCACGTCGTCAAGATTGGTGCCGGATACAGGTTCTGATTCTTTTCAGAATCAACTTCAACGTCCCAGCGGTTCCCCGCCGGGACGTTTTTTCATTTTTGGAACGTGGGAAGGGAGGAAAGACCATCGTTAGGTTAATGCTTTAACGTGATATACGACGCGTAACAGATACCCTACCGGCTGGAAGTCGGTGGTTCTAGCTCACGCTCAAAAGGCGGACTAAAAGAGTAAACGTTTAGACACCAAAAACCATAAAGCTATTCTGCTTATGAGAGCCCCCCATACATTTTTGTACTCCCCTGCACCTATCTATTCGGATGTTGCTACAAAGCATCCCCTCGCCCACAGATTCAGTACCGTTTTCTTAATTTTTGGAATTCTCCTGACCGTTTTCTGCTACTTCTCCCCCTCGTATATTGTGCGCCCTTCGCGTCCTTCGATACTGCGAGATGCGGAGACGCCGAGATCAGCATATGTACGTGAGCAGGGCTTACATTTCCACTCATTATGCCTAAGTAGCTGGCAGGGTATGCCTCCCTTATCATTTCTATACACGCCATGCAATATAGTCGTATAACATACTACGCCTATATCGCGTAAAATATATGTTCGTATACGCTATGCGTATTATTATATATTATAGCCATATCACACTAAAACGTTCTCTAAAGGCGAAGATTTTCACTCTTTTCACGTTTTGGAAATAAAATGGTGTGTATCGACGATATAGAGTGTTTTATAGATTATTTCGATTGAAAGAGAGGAGAGAAGGGAATTATTTTTTTAAAGGGCTGCTCTCATTGTACTGATTTGCTTTTTCGCAGCCGTCAAGCCACGCTGCGCCTTACGGCTTGCTTTCCGGGCTCCGCCCTTCAAGCTTGACTGCCGCTCGGCAAATCAGGGCTTTTTCTTCGCCCCTTTTGGAAAAAACAATAATTCCTTTGTGGGATCGCTAAGAAGCCATCGGTCGTCATTATTATATGCGTGAATTTGTTTTTTTTAATTTAAGTGGATGCTTAAATATATCGCATAAAGCCCACTCAATATTTTTGTGCAAAATATCGAGAATAGGACATTGCACAAAAACGCTGTTTTATTCGGAAGATTGTGCACCTGTATTCACCACTTTCGCGTTCTACTGCCGTTCTTTGATCGATGTTGTTTCCTATCTTATATTTAACACAATGTAACATCTCCTGGAAATTCCGGTTTTTACAGTACTAAGAAATTTTCTTACATTAGAAGGGCAAGGTATCGCCCTACATAACAATTCTCTCTAGGCTGACTTGTGGGACAACTTCATTTGAGCTGGACGATACCCCCGAACCATTTACGCAGCATTGGGACGGTAATCGTCGATGTGGTAGAATGAACGCAGATGGGGCGTGATAATTGTTTTATGATGAAGCGACTGATTTTTCCCATACTTGCTTTGCTTTTGGCGGGGTGCTCGAAGGATATTGATTTTGAAGCTCTGGAGAAAAGCTCGGCGGAGGATATATTTGCGTTGGGAAAAACAGAGATGGCGGCAAAGAATTATACCGATGCCGTGAAGATATTCGAGGAGCTCGAGCGCCTTCACCCGTATTCGAAACTGACCGCAGATGCTCAGCTTGCGGCGGGGGACTGCAATTATAAGGCCGGCAAATTTATTGAAGCGTCATCATCGTACGAGATTTTTGTGAAAACGCACCCAATTCACAGCAAGGTTCCGTATGCCGTATATATGCTAGGGGAAATCAATTTCGAGCAAATGCCGATAGTTTCGCGCGATCAGGAGCCTACGGTTCTGGCATTGCAGTATTTCAATGAGCTTTGTACCAGATTTCCAACTTGTGAGTATGTGAAGGACGCGAAAGCAAAGATAGCCATTTTGGAAAATCAGATTGCGGCTCGTGAAGTTTTCGTCGCAAGGTATTATCAGGATCGTAAGAATTATGCTGCCGCTGCAGGTCGCCTGAATTCGGTGATAGACAATTACTCGCATACCGAGCATGCCCCGGAAGCTATGCACCGTCTTGTCGAATGTTATACCGCAATGGGGTTTGACGATCAGGCACGCTTGGTGAACGAGGTTCTACAGTCGCGCCACAAAGGAACAAGTTGGGCGGAGTACTCGCGTAATCTGCTGAGCGGCACAAGAAATCGGTAGTTATGCTCATATATGGTATCCACGCTTGCAAAAGCGCTATCGACATGGGACGGCGTATAACCCGCATTTTTGTCCAGAAAAGGAAACCTCTTCCCAAGTGGGTTCCTCAGAATGTGGCAAATAAGGTGAGGTATATCGAAACTCACGAGTTCGGGAATATGCTTCCGAAACACGCAGTGCATCAGGGCATAGCGGTGGAGGTAGAGGATACCGCGCTTCACGATATAACGGAGCTGGAGCATACGCCCGAGCGTTGCGTCGTCGCTATCTTGGATGGGGTTACGGATCCGCATAATTTCGGCGCGATAATCAGGACTGCCGCAGCATTCGGGCTTCGGGGCGTCATAGTGTCGGAGAAGTCGTCGTGCAAGATAACCGGTACGGTCGCAAAGGCAGCTTCAGGTGGGCTCGATTGTATCGATGCATTCTCTGCCACTAACCTTTCCAGAGCGATAGAGCAACTGAAGAAGTATGGATTTTGGGTAGTGTCACTTTGTGAACGTGGCGAGAAATTTTTGCACGAGGTAGACTTGCAGGGACGCGTATGTCTGATTTTGGGCTCGGAGGGAGACGGCATACGTCGCTTGCAAAAGGAACATTCGGACTTTGTCGCGAAACTTCCAACAAACCAAAATTTTCCGACACTCAATGTTTCCACCTCAGCCGCCGTCGCATTCTACGAAGCAGCTAAACAAAATGGATTTGACCTACGAAAGTAGACTTTATGAAAGGTTCTTGCGGCTATGGTAAAAGTTACACCCTACCGTCAAAAACTGTTTACTCAAAGAAATAGCAAAGACTGCGAGGATGTGCATGGATGACAGGGCATTCAGTATATTGTGGCACGGCAGGGGGGGCATCCCTACGATGTGTACATACAAGAGAAGGAAGCCCCGATGGTAAACGGGCGCCTCACCTGAAACGTAAGTACCGTGGATTATTTCTCTCCAAAAAATGGATAGCTTATGAGGAGTTGAGCCGAGGAATGGCAGTCAAGCTCTGAAAGCAAGCGTTAGTGTAGCTTGACGGCTATACGGGCGCTATTTATGAAAGTAACAATAGCCGAGCATTCGATACTAACACGGATAGAACCTTTTTTACTTACTTAATAAAAATTTAAAATACTTGTGATATAATAAATGAAGCATAGATGCAAAAAATAGACACGTATTTTAAGGTTCCTGAGATACGACGTTCGAATTATTTTTCCTGAGGTTCTATTCATGGGGCAAAAAAGCTAATTTTTATTGTAAATTTTGATTGAAATGTAATTTTTACAGTTTCTTAAATTATTAACAAAAGCACAAGGTAATTATAAGGTATATATTTTTATGATTAGGTTCGATTAAATATTAGTATTTTTCAGATTTTCACACCTCCTATTTTTCAAGAGGTCAATCAGGAACATTTGGTATCGTTTCTCCCAACAGGTGAAGTTGATTTACGAAGTGACAGTCAAGTCTGGAAAGAAGAATGCAGAGGGTAATTTTCAATACGTGGTGCGGTTTGATGGTATGAGATAAGGCAAATTAAATTTTTATCTTAATTTCCTAGAAGAAATTCAGTTTTCGTACAATGAGATGGTTTTATGGCAACATATTTGTTTTTTTCATATCTCAAGATTTTTTTGGTTAACTGCGGGCACTTTGTCGTTTCCACGAGCCTGATGACGGAAGAGGGAGTGTTTTAGTCTGCCTTAGTATCCAGTATTGTTATTTTTCCCAAAGGGCTGCTCGCATTATACTGATTTGCCTTTCCACAGCCATCAAGCCACGCTGCGCCTACCGGCTTGCTTTTCGGGCTTCGCCCTGCAGGCTTGACTGCCGCTCGGCAAATCAGGAATTTTTCTTCGCCCCTTTTGGAAAAAAGATAACAAGTACAGGACATCCTCTTAAGCTACAGTGAATACCCGGGTATTTTGAGACGGGGCAAATTCACGTCAAGTTTTTGTATTGTGGAAAATGTTATTTTCCGCAAATATGAATATATTTTATAGTAACTTGCGCAAGTCAAATTTTATAGATAAAATTAACAAGGTTAGTCCTAAGATTGCCCGCACAAACAATACCCTCGCTCGAGAACACGAGTTAAGATGAGATGCTGATATAAAATATTTGATAATCAAAATAACAATGCATTATAACGTATAGATAACTAAATATTTAATAAATTTTGTGCTGATGTTTTTTTTTGGCAAGCTTCTTGACTAGCTTATCTGCAAGAACAAGTGTGTTAGAAATCGCCATGCTTTCTTCCAATTTTTTCGCATGTCTACGCAAGGCAAAAGCTTCAATGACCAGAGAGATGCCTTCCTCGTTCTTCATAACTTATTGTATGATACTGGTGGTTTTTCTGTACGTATGTAAGCACGAATGATAGTTAACGATTGCGTAGCAAAGTCGAAGAACTTTTCAAAACCGGAGCAGATCGTAATTCTCCTTCACGGATCAAGCGGGCGTGGTGAGCATCTCCTCGGAGCTTGCAATGAGTTTTTCGTCCCGAATATAGATAACTCCGTTTTCCTGATGCCAAACGGTGAGATAAAAGATCCGGG
>JAFUUW010000115.1 GCA_017471265.1 Alphaproteobacteria bacterium | reverse complement strand
GGAAGTCGGTAGTTCTAAATCATGATTGAGAAGTGGATTAAAGAGTACATTCTTAAAACGTCGATTAAAGAGTACATTCTTAAAACGTCGATTAAAGAGTACATTCTTAAAACGTCGATACCTTAAAATACTATTTTTATGATGTTCTTCTATATACTTTTGTATACCTTTTATGCTTGTTCGTTTAGAAGTAACCACAAAATATCCTCGTGCCTGGAGAGGCTGCCCCTATTATCTCCTTCTTAGTTTATGGAATTTTTTCTGCAACTTTCCACTTTATGTACCGTACAATTTTTGGTTTTGGCACAACGAGGTGCGATGCCATTGAGGCTAGCCTGTATACGCGCTCGGAAGCTACATCCCTGCTTATTTATGCCTATGTGGTTGGCAGACCACGCCTCACTTATTGTTCCTATGTACCTTTCAGCAACGCTTCCATATAACACTCTGTTTGTACAAGATACTCTATATCGTATACACTGCGCAAACATCTTCCGTGTATCATATGCCGTGTAATACTAGACGCTGCTCACACGAGAATAGTAGAAATTAAGCCAAATAAAGATACAGTAAATGTTGATGACAGATTGAAAAGATGAGGCGTTTTCCAAGTATATGGCAGCAATACATCGCCGTCGTATGAAATGTTGATGCACAGTTCCACATTTTCTGTAGCATGCGTGTAAATCTCGCCACGGCGAGCCGGTACGCAATATCCAAAGTATCACGGATAAATAGTCTGTGATTGCGCGCTACCTCATTATTCGGCGATGACACCTCTATCCTCCCCCATAATGCGTCGCTGATAATGCGTCTGTTTTGTATTTGCTTGTTCATTGTCCTCTTCTTCTTTTTGTTGCCAATCGCATTCAATTTATCGCTTTTCTATTTTGAAATATTTTACACAATTTCTTTTTATCAGTTAAAGCAGTTGCCTAAAAGCAAAAATTTTCACCTTCCACATCATGGAAATAAATTAAGAGGCAATTCCAGCAATTGCCCCTTTCATTTATGCAGTTCGGCGGCGGACTGGGGAAATCACGTGGATCATTAGCATACATACCATCAAGGAGATTACGCCGATGATGCCACTTGAAACGAATATGTTGTTCAGCGAGAAGTGATGAGCGACAAATCCAGCTAGAGTATCTGCACAAAATGCGGATATGGCGTTGGTTAGCCAGTACACGCCCAGTCCAGTTCCCCGCAAATCCTCCGGTACTTTCTCCGCGATGAGTGAAACAAAGACGTTTTGCGTTGAGCCAAGTTGTATACCCCAAAACAAAATACCGACAAACATCACCCAACGTGTAGTAGCGGAGTACATGATGAAGTCAGCAAGGACAAGAGCCGATATCCCGACGCAAAGCAACTTCGTGCGATCGAATTTATCGCCCAACAATCCCATAGGGTAGGACGAAAGCGTGGTACCGAGGTTGAATACGATCATAACCATCGGAGCCCACATAGGATCAACGTGGAAGCCTTCATTTACACGCAAAATCAGGAAGGTTTCATTCATTCTGGACATCATAAAGATAGCGTTGACTCCCATCAACAGCCAGAATGAAACTCCGAGGTATTTGAAATTTTTTAAGGAGAACTTGGGCTTCACCTTCGGAGATGGAAGTGGGGCTTCGGACGTTATTGCGGGATGATCAAACCTCTTTGGTTCTTTTACAAAAAACAGAAGTAGGAGAAACGCTGCAGTAGCCGGTATGGACGCAAGAGCAAAAACGGATTGGTAGTTGCCGGTATGCTTCCTGCTGGAACTGATGGTTTTAACCCAGACCTTTATATGGAACCCGCCGAGCAGCATAAGGTTGACCGCTTCATAGTCTATGCCGTCGCTGCAGCTTCCCAGGCTTTCGATGACGCAGGGTTTTCTTCGTTGTCGGAGGAGCAAAAAGGCCATACCTCTGTATCGGTAGGTTCAGGTATAGGTGGCGTATCTCGGCTGTATGACACTTCCGTTACCCTCCATGATGAAGGGGCGCGGCGCGTCAATCCTTTCTTTATCCCATCCGTTCTGGTAAATCTCGCTTCCGGACATGTTGCGATAAAGTTTGGACTACGCGGGGTCAACTACAGTGTGGTTTCAGCCTGCTCTTCTGGAACCCATAGTATCGGGGAGGCTTTTCGCTCTATAAGAGATGGGTATGCGGATTTCTCCTTGGCTGGTGGAGCAGAATTTGCTGTGTGTCCACTTGGCGTCGCGGGTTTTTGTGCTGCTCGGGCTCTGTCAACGAAGTATAACGATGAACCAGAGAAGGCTTCTCGTCCATGGGACAAAGGTCGTGATGGATTCGTGATAGGAGAAGGTGCTGGTGTTATCGCTCTGGAAACGCTGGAGAGTGCGAAAAATCGCGGTGCAAAGATTTACGGTGAGATTGTCGGGTATGGCGCGTCTTGCGATGCCTTCCACATAACTGCTCCGGCAAAAGACGCCCTGGGAGCGTCGGCTTCTATGGAAAATGCTATCGAGGATGCCGGTATTCCGAAAGATGCGATCGATTACATAAATGCACATGGTACATCGACGCCTGCTGGGGATGCGGCCGAGGTTCTTGCTGTAAAGCGTGTCTTTGGTGCGCATGCGTATAAACTGAATATGTCATCCACGAAGTCGGCTATGGGGCACTTGTTGGGAGCCGCGGGGGCGGTTGAAGCGGTTATCTGTTTGCAAGCGCTGAATCACGATGTTGTTCCAGCTACGCTGAACCTAGACGAGCCTGACGACGAGTTCGACCTGAACCTGACGCCGAATACTCCACAAGAGCGAAAATTAACGTACGTTATGAGCAACTCCTTCGGCTTCGGCGGCACAAACGGTACACTGATATTCAAGAAGTTTCAGTAAAGGTTTTTGTTCTATTGCCACTTTTGCGCCCGCTAGTTTCGTCTTTCAGTGTTAGTTTGCTCTTTCGGTAGATGTGTGTCTGTGAATACGTTCAGACAGGTACAGTGAGGGCTTTTGTGAGGGGGCGGGTGTATCTTGTCCAACTTCGTTTCGCCCATCAACTTCAGCCTGCTGCCCCCTATGTACTGGTACGCTGTTTTTCTGATGCAATCCTGCCTCCATAGCACCCACATTTTTTCCCCAATCAATAACCCCCTCTTGCCCTGACTTTTTAAATAGATAGCCTGTTAATCGGAAGTCGGTAGTTCTAAATCATGATTGAGAAGTGGATTAAAGAGTACAT
>JAFUUW010000017.1 GCA_017471265.1 Alphaproteobacteria bacterium | reverse complement strand
TGATTTGCCGAGCGGCAGTCAAGCTTGAAGGGCGTAGCCCGGAAAGCAAGCCGATAGGCGCAGCGTGGCTTGACGGCTGCGGAAAGGCAAATCAGTATAATGCGTCCCGCCCTTTGGAAAAATAACAATATCCAATTGCCCATCAGTATGACAAAAGTCCTGCAGCGCCGTTTGCTCCTGCGAACTGAAACAGATCCACCAATTTAATTTCAGCCTAATTGTTCCTTTAAAGCATTATCAAGAAAAATGCACACAACGTTCATATAAAAAACAAATTTTTTACAGCTTGCCGACATCCTCAATCTAAATAGTGATTTTGACAGCATTTCAACTTCAAGAGCTCTTATCCTCCCAACTTTGCCTGTTTCATAAGTTCTTTGCATATGGTTGAAAGTATGACGGCTAGTGGAACCGAGATGAACACTCCGGCGCTTCCCAGTATGGCTGCGGTAGCGCATATCGAAAACAGAAGCCATACGGGCTGTATTCCGGTGTTTCTACCTATGAGCTTTGGTGTTATGAAATTTGCATCCAGAAACGGTATCAGTAGGTACAACGACGTAGCTACGATATACTGCTGCGTTGAGGTAAAGGCATCCAGGGACATAGCAACTGTTGTGAGCAGCCCGATAAGAGAGCCTAAAAACGGAGCAATGGACAAAATTCCGGAAAAAATTCCACAAACTACGTATTTCTCAACGCCGACAAAAAAGAGCCCGACAGAATAGAGTATCGAAAGTACGACGCATACCAACATCTGTCCCCTGACATACGACCCTAAGCGCGAATTTATTTTTCCCAGAAGCTCGACAACAAATGGAGGAACGATTTTCTGCAGTGCGGCTGTAAACGACGTTTCAATTTTTCTCCAGTCTTTCAGAATGTAGAACATAATTATCGGTATCATAAAAATAAATGCGACGGCATAAATCAACGTAATACCAGTGCCGATAAAACTGGATATGTGGTCAATCCAGTGGGATGTAAGCTCTTCAAGACAGCTCTGAAATGTCGCTCCAATGTCGAATGTGCGATCTATACCGAATGTCATAGCGATACCGTGCAGAGCATCATTGAGATATGAGGGAAAAGTTTGGAGGAGAGCCGGCAATCTTTGAGCCAAAACAAGAACGGCATCTTTCAAAAGGGGCAGCAAAAATACAGCTAGGAGAGCCACAACGGATACGACCGACAAAACCATAATTGCCGCCGACCAAAACTCCGAAATGCGAAATATTACGGAAAGTTTTTTGAAAGGAACGTGAAACGCATACGCAAGTCCAAATGCCGAAACGAAGGGGACAATCCATACACCCATGGAATAACACAACACTCCTACGGTGGATAAAAGCACAAATGCGACTGCCATTTTCACCCGTCTTTCACTCACCGATAAATCAACTTCGCAAAGGAAAGCCACCTGGCGGGATTTTACCAAACACAAAGCACGGGGGCAAAAGCTGGGGGGGCAGCGAGAAAACAATCTGTAAGGGGGAGCATATTAAGTATGTTTTAAGAATATTGCTATGTGGGACTTCGTATATATTTTTGTGCAGAATGCTATATATTACGTATGCTATTTAGATTTTTCCGCATATTATACGGCTCATTATACTGAAATGTTTGCATCAAGAATTGTCTCTTTACATTCCACAACTGAGGAATAATTGCTCATCTATATTTAAATCTGAAATCACATTCTTCTAAATGCTAAATAGAAATTTAGTTGACTTTTGTCAGCTGTTCAGTTATCCTTCTTCTTACGAATTCGTCGGTTTCTAAAATAATTCTTATTTAGTCCGAATACGTCATTTTGATATATTATTTAACAGAATTTAGAAACTTGTGAGTAATATCTCAGACACAAGAGCTAGAAACGCCTGTAAACTAGCCGCACTTTAGAGTAACCGATTATACTGAAAAACTTTCTCAAAAATTCAAATCGACTATAGACTCTCAAAAATACGATAACACGCAAATCCACTACAACTTTAAGCACTCACCTTTTTAAGAAATTATTTTCTCATCGACATAGCCACTTCCTAATTTGCATCACCGTCCTGCCAAAAACTGTGTTCCTATATCGGCAAATCTTTTTCTACGGGTGGCGAGGCGAGTTTCAGACGTTGAGTTGCTCGCTTTTGCAAGGTATGTCAGCAGCTCCTTCTTGAGAGCCTCCACGGTTTTTGCCTTATCTCGGTGAGCGCCACCAACTGGTTCCCGTACGATCCCGTCAATGACTTTGAGCAAGAGCAAATCACTTGCGGTGAGTTTCTGAACCTCGGCAGCTAGGCTAGCTTTCGTTTCATCCTTCCACACTATGGAGGCACATCCTTCAGGAGAGATTACGGAATAGACCGCGTACTCGAGCATCAAAACGTAATCCGATGTTGCCATCGCTATGGCTCCGCCCGATCCTCCTTCACCAATTATGACGCTTACGAACGGGGTAGGAATTTTCAAGCTTTTTTCCATACAACGAGCGATTGATTCTGCAACTCCGCGCTCCTCACTCTCCAAGCCGGGAAACGCTCCCGCCGTATCAATAAACGAAAATACCGGCAGAGAAAATCTGTCAGCCAGTTCCATTAGTCGCAAAACCTTCCTATACCCCTCCGGACGAGGCATACCGAAATTATGTTTCAGACGAGATTCCGTATCATTGCCTTTTTCCTGTCCCATCACGATGCATTTGTGTCCTTCAAAGCGGGCAAATCCACCGACTATAGCCTGATCATCAGCGAACAATCTATCCCCAGACAATTCAACAAAATCGGTAAACATTCCTCGGAGGTAATCCGCAAATTTTGGGCGTTCAGGATGGCGTGCGACCTGTACTTTCTGCCAAGGTGTCAGTTTGCGGTAGATCTGAGAAAGCATCTTGTCAACCTTGGTTTGCATCTTCTTAATTTCATTCGCAACGTCTATGTCGCCGATCTTAGAAGCTTCGCGCAACTCGGCTATCTTCTTTTCAATAGCAAGAACCTGATTTTCAAAATCCAAAGCAACACTCATACTTCATATTTTTCAAGGATGGAGGCCGAGACCGGAATTGAACCGATATCCAAGGATTTGCAATCCTCTGCATGACCATTCTGCCACTCGGCCAAGCGCCCACAATCAACAGTATAACAACCGAAAAGTATGGGTTCAAGAAAAGGACAAAACAATGAGCCTCTATTATGCCTGGGCAGCTGGCTCTTCGATGACTTCTTCCTCAACAGCCACGGTCTGCTCCTGCGCAGTCATTACACGTACGGATACGTTGACCGCAACCTCCGGGTGAAGAACGATAGCAACCTGGTACGTCCCAATAGCCTTGATAGGCGAAGCTATACGTACCTGCCCTTTTGCAACCTTGAAGCCTTGCTCAGCCAACGCCTCAACCACATCCGATGGACGAACCGAACCAAAAAGGAAGCCTGAGTCGCTAGCCTGTCTTGTCAGAATAATGGAGACGTCAGCCATCTTCGCAGCGGCTTTTTCTGCGTCCTTCTTCAACTTGAGGTTATTTGCCTCGATTTCGGATTTCTTCGTTCTGAAATACTCCAAGTTCTGCTCAGTCGCCCTCAAAGCCTTTTTCTTCGGCAAAAGGAAGTTCCTGGCGAAACCAAGCTTAACATCAACAACATCTCCGATAAACCCAAGCTTCTCAACTCTTTCAAGCAAAATAACCTGCATCCAAACATCTCATACAAACAGCCACAGCCCCTCTGATACTACCACTATCGCGCCTTGAAGTCGAGAGGTAAAGGAGAGGCGTCTGGAAATTCGTGGTGTACGGAGACACCTGTTGCAAAGCTGCAACTTACGCAAAATAGTTTAAAGAATAATTAAAATATAGTTGCGGGGGGTGAAGTGCAAGAAAATACAAATGAAGTTAAGTTTTAAGTATATCTATAGGCTCTTATGAATACGAAAAAGATTTTATCAGCAGTAGTGCTAATTGCCGTTGCTGTCTCAGGGGCAGGTGCATCATCGTGCGAGCACAGCGAATTTTACGTTGGAGCGAATGTGGGCACGCAAACATATGGCTTTAGTGAAAAAACAGGAGGAACCAATGGTGCCGAAGAGGAATACGGTGAAAAATACAAAAAGACGAAGCCGCTTGCTGAGTTGCTTGTCGGATATGACCGGAAGCTCGAAAACTTCAAACTTGGCATTGAGCTGCTCGCAGGTACGGTTATCGGAAAAATGAAGCACAGGGCTCGGGATGTTGAAGCGCCAGAATATGATATTACAACAGCCAAAACCCCTTGGTGTATCTCTTTGATGCCACGTATTGGATATATGATTACGCCAAAATTCGAACTATACGGCACTTTCGGAGCTAGAATTAAAAACGTTAAAGTGGATGTACGTATAGGAGTATACAGGCTGTTTGATGCGAAATTTGTAGAGGGAAAAGTCAAAAGTTGCAGGACGTATATTCAGCCGCTGGTTGGTCTCGGTACGCGGTACGAGATTTCAAATCGCGTATTCGCAAAACTCGAGTACAACTACGGTTTTGACACTCATTTGAAATTCAGGTTCGCTAAGGCAAAGGGCTAGGCTACAAGCTCACACAGCAAAGCTCGGCTTCGGCTACCGGTTCTGAACTTTCAAAGCAGCTTGCGGCTTCGGGACAAACTCGAAGCCGCTTGCATATAAAAAGGTCTAGACGACAGAGTGCTTCCGCATAAAATATGGAGGCGCCGTACCTAGACACTGTCTACACGAGGAAGGTAAAAATTAAGCTAAAGAAAGATGCGGTGATTGTAATGGCGGTGTGAAAAGAAGAGGCGTTTTCCAAGTATCTGGCAGCGATACCGTAATACCGAAACGTTGATGCACAGACTTCCATTTGCCGTAACATTCGAGTAAATCTCGCCGCGGCAACCGGTACGCAATATACAAAAAGCATCATTGATAAATTGTCTGTTATCGCGCGCTATCCCGTCGTCCTGGCAATAACGGTTCTATCTCTTTCATAACACGTCGCTTATATCACGCCTGTTTTTGTGATTTCCTATTATTCCTTTTTTGATTGTAAATTGCATCTTTTTTATCACTCTTTTTACTCATCAATATCTCGTGTAGACACTACCTAAGAAACTTTCCATTATCCCAACAAATCTGCGATGCCTGAAATGCAGACCAGTATACCGAACAAAATTATGACGAGTATTCCGGCGGCTCGGGATTTTGACACAGCGAGACCTTTAGTCTTGACCATATTGAAGTACAAGAAGCAAGGCAAAAATATCGCTATTACGGCGAGGATCATCCCAGAAACATTCAGCACTTTTATGAATGCATTCGGGACAAAAACAGCGACGCACGTCGGTAACAAAACGCTTGCCAACACGGCGAATCCCCTCGGTATCCGTACTTTTCTTCGCTCAAATGCGAGTAGCCATTCATCGAATAGA
>JAFUUW010000114.1 GCA_017471265.1 Alphaproteobacteria bacterium | reverse complement strand
GTGGGAGGACTTGACCGCCGCTTCTTCGCCCACAACAGAAGATAAAACACAAAAAGACAACGCTGGATAAGATACAGATGCTTGCCGAGAAGGTGCGTATGTTCGTTACGTTCGAGGTTTCTCAGATGAGCGCTATGATCGACGTCGACGGCGTTTCTCCCGACAATCCGAAAAGGCTTTACCGAGAAGTTATCCATAAATGGATTTTCGAGCGAGAGTTCGACAAGAACAGTTGGATTTTATCGAAGCTGTCATCCGCTGAAGTATGAATGCTGAAATGCTACGACAAGCTGTCGTGTTGCTGCGGCAAGGTGAGGTTGTTGCCGCTCCAACCGATACGGTGTATGGGCTTTTGGCGGATGCAACGAATGAAAGCGCTGTCCGAAAAGTGTACGAGCTCAAGCACCGACCTGCTGGCAAACCTCTGATAGTCCTGGTTCCTAGTATGGATGTTGCAAAGGGATTGGTTGAGTTTTCTGCTGAGGCTGAGGATATAGCTAAACGGTTTTGGACACGTGAAAAATTGCCGCTCACGATCGTTTTGAAGGCAAAGCGTGTTTCAAAATTGATTACAGCTGGTGGGGATACGGTTGCATTGCGACTGCCTAACAACGCGCTCTGCCTTGAACTGATGAATGCTCTGGGCAAACCGTTGATCGCACCAAGCGCTAACATTTCCGGGAATAATACGGCTGTTTCGCTTGATATGGTGCGGCGAGATTTCGGAGATCAGTTGCCGCTAATCATAGATGGTGGGGTTTGCCAAAATCCGCCGTCTACCATAATCGATATGTCGACGTGGAAGCTCAAGGTATTACGCCAAGGCAGCGTAAAAATATAAATCGCATTTGCTAGTGTGAAAGACGCTGCGCCTTGTCCCCATTTTATAACGCGTGTTATCATGAAAACGATATGGTCTGAGCGTTTTTTGAATGAATAAAAGGTTTCTCTTGCTGTTTTCTGCTCTGGTTATTGCCGGTGGTTTTTGGGGATATAAGCTTTTTTTTGCAAAATCCGATGATATCGTTTTGAATGGAAATGTCGAAGTGCAAGACGTCAATTTGGCTTTCCGTGTAGCTGGACGTGTGGATACCATAAATGTCGACGAAGGAGCACAGGTGAAATGTGGGGATTTGCTAGCAACGCTTGACAAGGACATATTTAAGGCGAAGGTGAAGTACGCAAAAGCTCAGGTGGATGGCGCGGCTGTCAGCCTCTCAAATGCTAAGAAAGATTTCAAACGGAACACAGATTTGCTGAGAAAGCACAGCATATCGGAAAAGGTATACGATGCCGCAAAGACAGAGTACGAGGTTGCTCTTTCAAAGATGGACTCCGCAAAAGCAATGTGCGAGTACATGGAGATAGATCTGAATGATGCTGATCTGGTTTCTCCTGTGGACGGAGTTGTCCTGACACGAAATATCGAATGCGGGGAAATGGTATCGGCAGGAACCGTGGTTTTCTCGATTATGCCGAATAACCAGACGAAGGTGAAGACATTTGCTAGCGAGGATGTGCTTTCACGGATAAATCATGGCGATGTTGTTTACGTCAATATCGAAACTATGCCAGAGAAAAAATTTGTTGGACATATCGGTTTTATCTCCTCGGAAGCTGAATTTACGCCAAAGAATATCGAAACGAAGGAACTAAGAACAAGCTTGATGTACCGCATACGGGTCATCATAGATGAGCCGGCTCCTGAATTGAAGCAGGGAATGCCAGTTACCGTAAGCTATACGAAATGATAGAAATCCGAGGACTGACAAAAAAGTTTAATAAAGGGACGCTGACGGCGCTAAATGACGTCTCCTGCAAGATTGAGAGCAATAAAATTGTCGGATTTATAGGCCCGGACGGTGCGGGGAAGACCACTTTGCTACGGATTATGGCGGGGATACTGAATCCGGACGCAGGCAAAATTATTATCGATGGTCAACAACTTGACATATTCGAGCAAGGGACGCCATCGTACATGTCCATACTCGATTTGCAGAAAATGATTTCGTATATGCCGCAGAAGTTTGGGTTATATGAGGATTTGTCGGTCATGGAAAATCTTGAGCTGTATGCTCAGCTGCAAAATCTTCAGGGAGACGAGAAAATTGCCGCATTCGATAGCGTTTTGCAAATGACAAAACTTGCAAATTTCAAAGCACGACTGGCTGGCAATTTGTCTGGAGGTATGAAACAGAAACTGGGATTAGCCTGTGCTCTTTTGAAGAAACCAAAGATCTTGATACTCGATGAGCCGTCAGTTGGTGTCGACCCGATTTCGCGGCGAGATCTGATAGCTATGGTCAACTCTATGCTTGACAGGGATACGACAGTTTTGTGGAGTACGGCATACCTAGATGAAGCTGAAAGCCTCGACCACGTGATACTGCTGAACGAGGGGCAGGTCATTTTCCAAGGTAGTCCACGGGAAGCTATCAGCAATGTGTCCGGACGTGTTTTTTTATTTCCGGATATTGTCGAAAAGAAACGCATATTTGCCGCAGAGGTTTTGAAAAAGAATGGGGTTATAGACGCGGTAATTTGCGGCAAAGATGTGAAAATTTTGACAAATGAACGAAAAATAAATGACGTCTTCCAGGATATAAGGTCTGATTTCGCGAATACGAAAGAACCAAAGCCGGCAACGCCAACATTCGAGGATGCTTGCGTTGATATACTTGGCGGTTTAGTTGAAAAAGAATCTCCTGTTTCGCAGTATATTCGAGATGTTTCATTCTCTGGCGATAAACCAGTTGTTGAAGCATGTAATTTGACAAAAAAGTTCGGAGACTTCACTGCCGTTGATAATGTCTCTTTCTCCGTGAAACCTGGACGCATATTCGGATTGCTGGGACCAAATGGCTCTGGTAAATCGACGACGTTCAGGATGCTCTGCGGTTTGCTTCGACAAAATTCCGGAACGGCTCGAATATCTGGTATCGATATTGCGGATATGGGAAGCGATGCCAAAATGAATATAGGGTATATGGCTCAAAAGTTTTCGCTATATTCTATCTTGTCTGTTCGGCAAAACCTGGAGTTTTTCTCAGGTGCATATAGGCTAAAGGGGAGTGAACGCAAAAAAGCCGTTGAAAGTATGATCGAGATCTTTCACTTCGAACATCTCCAGAATGTGAATGCCGGCGTACTTTCTTTGGGCTTTAAACAGCGACTGGCTTTAGCCTGTGCCATTATGCATCGTCCACCCGTGCTTTTTCTTGACGAGCCAACATCAGGTGTTGATCCAATAACTCGTAAGGAGTTCTGGATGCATATAAATGCGATGGTCTCGCACGGCATCAGCGTTGTTGTTACTACGCACTTTATGGATGAAGCGGAAAATTGCGATGAAATAGCGTTGGTATACCGCGGAAAAGTGCGAGCCCAAGGGTCTCCAGACGAGCTAAAGGCACTCTGTGGAGATGAGG
>JAFUUW010000113.1 GCA_017471265.1 Alphaproteobacteria bacterium | reverse complement strand
TTCATAGATTTCATTTTCAAACCGTTCTTCTCAAAGTACGCCTTGATAGGAACCTTTGCCCCCTCAATCAAAGGAATACCAAGCAAAATAATCTCCCTTATCCCCCCAAGAGACGTCGCCGTTTTCGAGAATACCACGGTCATCTGCACCTCATCTGCCTGACCTTTCAGAACGCACTTGACCTCCACGCCAGTTTTCTTGACGACGCTTTGCATATTGTCGTGCAACTGGTAGCTTCTGACCGACTGTATGGCTTCCGTTTTCAACCGCCAAGTAAGAAATTTCACAATGCTTTTGAAAAGAGCGTCATTTTCTGCCCCGCAAAAACGCTTCGAAATAGAGACCTCATCCATATGCTCCCCCGCGAACCGGAGCATATCATCCTCCTGAACTCCAGCCTGAACAAGCGATATAAATTTCGGATAAATATCTTTGACGCGTTTCTCGGCAGTTTCACGCAACTCGGACACCTCACTGGCAACGCAGTTCACACAAAAAACTTGAGAGAATAACGCCGCACACCCCACTGCACAACAAGCAACTACACCGTGAAAGAACCTTCTCATGCCTCCCCCATAAAATATATTCATTCCGCTTTTAGGGTATCACACATCGAAGCGGTTTACAATGCCGAGATTATAGGGATGCGGCTAAATCACAAACCAGAAGTGTCCCCCTGCCCTCTTCAGCAGTTGAAGAAAGACAGCCCGACTTGCGAAGTAGCATCAAGCTTAGATGGCAAAATCCGAAAAGCGAGCGCCAGCATGGCAACCGAAATGATGTCTCTTTGCCCCGAGAAATGACAACGTCGAAACGTCTCCCCATTTCACGACCATGAAACTGACCGAGTAACACAACAAAGCAGAAAAAACATCCCCACAAGGCATCTCTCAATTCACGCAGTGCGTCTTTCTCTTGCGGTAGTACGCTTTCTGGCACAGAGCTGTGATGCTTGTCGCTACGACTGCGATGTTGCATATGAGTACAGGGTTGGATGCTATGTGAACACCATATACTACCCAAGCGATACTTCCTATGAGGAAATTGACCAACATAACAGTTGACACGTCATCCAACGACTTTGTCTTGAATGCTTTATACACCTGCGGGGCAAGCCCGATCGTGGATGAAACACACCCCAACGTTCCAAAAACGGCTTCGACGAAATCCATACAACAACCCAAAGATCGGGGGGCAGAGAGCCCCCGGTGTTATTTATCTTCGTTCTTCTGCAAAGCACGGTGTTATTTATCTTCGTTCTTCTGCAAAGCAGCGCCGAGTATATCACCCAGGCTAGCTCCGCTGTCAGCTGAGCCGTACTGCTTCAACGCCTCTTTCTCGCGCTGTATTTCAAGCGCCTTTATCGAAAGATTGACGCAACGCGACTTGTTATCGATGGAAAGCACCATAGCCTCCACACGTTCGCCCACGCCCAGCGTATCCGAACGTTGCTTTGATCTATCGGTAGATATATCCCCGCGCTTGATAAATCCAGTCAATCCGTTTTCCAAAACGACATCGACGCCAGCGGTGTGTATCTCTTTCACCTCAACGACGACCGCATCGCCTTTCTTTGTATTCTTGATGGCGTCTGCATATGGATCTTCGGCGAGTTGCTTTATCCCAAGGCTGATACGTTCCTTTTCCGGATTGACGCCCAGCACCACAACTTCGATTTTCTGTCCTTTCTCGAACTGCTTCGAGCGATCCTCACTTGAGCCATCACTCCAAGAAACGTCAGACATATGTACCATACCGTCGAGCTGATCATTGACGCCAATGAATACGCCAAACTCGGTTATATTCTTGACGACGCCTTCAAGCTTCGTACCAGCTGGATGCTCATCGGCAAACTTCTGCCAAGGATTTTCCTGGCACTGCTTCAAGCTGAGACTGATCTTGCGTTTCTGCGGATCGACAGCAAGAACCAAAACATCGACCTCGTCGCCTACATTCACGACCTTGCTAGGTGGGACATTCTTCCTGAGCCAGCTGAGCTCAGTCATATATGCCATACCTTCAATGCAGTCCTCAAGTTCGATGAATGCACCAAAGTCAGTTACGTTAACGATCTTCCCCTTATATTTCTGTCCCACGATGTAGCGTTGTTCGATATTCTCCCAAGGAGTTTTCTCAAGTTGCTTCATCCCAAGAGAAATACGCCCGGTATCCTTGTTGAATTTGAGCACCTTGACGCGGACATTGTCCCCGATCTGCACCATATCAGTTGGATTAGAAATACGCTTCCAAGACATATCCGTAACGTGCAACAGTCCATCAACGCCCCCTATATCAACGAACGCACCGTAATCCATTATGCTCTTCACGACACCGTCGAGCTCCATACCTTCCTCGAGCTTCGAAATAACCTCGGCACGCTTCTCATTTCGCTCAGCTTCAAGCACAGCACGGCGCGAGACAACTATGTTGTTGCGTACTCTGTCCATTTTCAAAATCTTGAACGGCTGCTTTATATTCAGCAGCGGCGTTATATCTTTCACCAAACGGAGATCAACTTGGCTACCCGGCAAAAAGGCCGTTGTACCGCTAAAGTCAACAGAAAAACCTCCCTTTGTTCGTCCGGTAATGATACCCTCAGCGGTGCCGCCATTCTCAAACTTCACACCCAGGTCTCGCCAAATAGCTTCTTTCTTCGCCTTTTCAATACTCAAAATAGGCTCACCATTCTTGTCTTCAAACCGCTCTATAAAAACCTCGAGCGTATCTCCAACAGAAATAGTATCCGTGCCCTTCAATGCTTTGATGTCCTCAAGAAACAGCCGCCCCTCGGCTTTCAATCCCACATCGATAACCGCCTTGTCGTTCTTTATACCAACGATAGTCCCGACGACAACTCGCCCCTCTGGCGACTCCTTTTTTGTGAGAGATTCTTCAAGCATATCAGCAAAGCTGACCTTTTCCTTCACGTCCATATTCACCCTAAAAACCTGAGCAGAAGCAATGTTCTGCGAAAAAAGTTAAACTACTCACCTTCATTCTAGCAAATCCCCGTATTTCGAAAAAAGAGAGACGAAAAGGACATCAGCCAGGGGGGAAAGGCATAACAGAAGTCGTTTTTGATGATAAAAACAGAAATTTTTCAACAAATTTTAACTAAAATTCATTGTTATTGCAAAATTTGTAATTTTCATATAAAATTTGCACATGATTAGTTTTTTAAGGCATTTCTTATGAGTAAGAAATTTTTGTTCCTGGCTGCTCTCATTATGGGAAACGCGGCGTGTATGGAGACAGTAACGCAAATAGCAGACGAAGGTTTTGGAGTGAGTTTCGCGAAGTTCGATGTTTCTACAGACCAAAAATATGAAATCAAGTTCAACCTCGATGGTAAGAGTTTTTATCAACCGGTTGAAACGAAAAACGGAATGCTGTTTTTTGAGGAGCACGCACTGAATTCCGAAAGAAAGCCTATAGAAGGTCGATACAATCCGAATCAGGCAATTGCTATGGGGCTTTTTGAGGGGTTTCCGCAATATCCTATCGTTTCCGGGCTAAAAACCGATGGTCATTTTTCACTTAAAAATCTCTCAACGGTGCTGGAAGAAGATATCTTGGAATGCGTTGCGATTAATGAAATGCAGAAAAAAGAGAAGGATACAAATCCACTTATAGACAATTTAATAAAGCTCCGAACTGGAGGACACACGACTGCAGCACAGAGACTTCCCGATGGGCTCCGGAAGTTGGCTCAGCTCAATATGCTTGGCAACACCAACTCGTGGAAAGTTCGAGCCCAATTCAATCAGGAAAAGGAAGAACTGTACTTATCCCTATCTATTCTGAACAGACTACGAGGAGACTATAACGAAGAACAATTTTTGGAAAAAATATATGACATCGATAAAAAATTGAATGAAGCATTTAACAGTGGAGTGAATAACGGAGGAACCATTCTAAAAAATCCGAATAAAAAACAAATAGAAAACGAATTGCAGCATAAGCGTCTAACACCAAGGCATATTACTGCAAAAGCGCTCCTATTGAGTGTACTTTGCCATGTTGATAGATACCCGGGTTTAGCCAAAAACGGAGAAGCGGTGGAGTCTATTTGTATGAATTTTGGAGGAATGGCTAGGTTTGTTCACCATGTGAAGGAAAGCAGACACGCTTATATTGAAGGGGATGTCATCCCTATGTATACAGATAAATCGTACTGGGTTTTGGAAAAAGGTTTCACTGTCGCAGATTTATACAAAGCACTATATGACGTGAGTTACCTCAACAGACTCAAAATAAATCAAGTGTACATCGAAGGTACTATGCAGAACGGAATAGTCATAGATTTGGAAGACCCAACGTTGCTGAACAGAGTGAAAAATATGGTACATGCGTACTGGGATGGTGTTACGAGACCTGCAAATTTAATTGAAGTTGTTATAAGAAATGAAAATGGATTTTTTAGATTAGCTACGGCATATCCTGTGTATAAGAAGCATAATACCATAGAAACCAAAGAAACACTTGGGGATATTTTTACGACGCTAAACGACCTGTTCATTTATAAGCCTATGTTTGGCACAATGAAATTCTTGCCCTCAAATTTTTTTGCAACCACCGACAGTTTCTAAAATTCGTCAATTCCCCTCATTCCCAGTCGCTACCGAGGCTGGGAACGGGGGATAGTGAGACAGTCCGTAAAACGTGTTTCAATTGCAGTACATTCTTTTTCCGTATACGGGAGCGACGGTATTCACTTTGCCGCTTCTGCATTATCTTGGCTAGCCAAAAAGTGGAGACATTCGCAACCCAGGCATTATCATTAGGGGCCTTGCTCATTCATTTTTGGGGAAAGGTCTGCACGCTGGTATACCCTCGCTGTTCCCTCACAAAAAACAAAGCGCGCTGCCGATAACAATTCTATATATCGCCAATGCAAAGAAACCGTGTTTTTCCATAAATCTTACACAAGGGGTAATTGCAATCAATCCGATAACAAAAGTGGCACCAATGGCGATTAGTGAATTCTGCGAGACGACGTCTAGGTTGTGTCTTTTGTAGCAATCGACGAATTCCAACACGAGAGAGCCGCATATACTCGGTATAGCCAACATCATCGAGAAACCTATGGCTTTCCGCCTGTTAAGTCCAAGCATCCGCGAAGCCGTTAGACAAATTCCTAGACGACTAACCCCCGGAAATATCGCTATAGCCTGGAAGCAGCCTATGATCAGCGACTTCATGACCGAGACCGGTGCTCTGTCATTTTTCGTCATACTCGCAGATATTTTGTCGAAAAGCGCAAGCAAAATTCCAAAGAAGATGCAGGAAATGCCCATAATCTTGGGAGCTTCGAATTCTTTCACGAAATCTCTGGCGAGGTATCCGAAGATTACGACGGGAAGCGTACCAAACAGGAGCGCGAAAAAATACGTATCAGAAAGCCTTTTACGCCGGATAAGCCCCAGAAATACATCAGCTATCTCACGGCGGAAATAAAGAATGAATGTAAGAAGACTGCCGGCATGGAGGGCGACCTTCATAGAGAATGAAAAGCTACCAATATCTAGAAGGCGCGAAAAGAGATGAAGATTGACGGAAGAGCTCACGGGAAGTATCTCAGATACCCCCTGGATGAGTGAAAGAAAGAGCAGGTCAAAATTCATAATCAGTTGAGCTCTCCGCGCAGCAACTTATCGGCAAACGTCCCTTTTTCAATGAATTTGTCATTCCAGAATTTTGCTCCATATATCTTATGTATTGGAAATTTTTTCATCTCCTCCCATTCAGATCTATTAAATTTGGAATGCACAGCATCTCCCAAGCTCAAAAAGTCTTTCTCGTGATAGTAATGATTGCGAATAACGTCCAGAACAATTTTATAGAATTTTGGGTCTTCCTCAACCGCAACAGCAGTAAACTGGTAATACAAAAAGTAGTCTGCCCAATCTCTATCCTGCCAAAACTCTGTCAGAAAACGAGCCATACATTCGAATACATAATTATGTGGACGTTTTGCATACAGCATATAGTTGCAAAACACCCCCGGCAACACGAAGTTCCTGAACTTGAATTTGGGATTACGTTTTGGATTTATATCGCACAACATTGGCGCGAAGAACTCCGCATCAAAAATATCCTGAGGAATTTCCCCAGTCAAAAATGTTGTAGCATCAAGCCACAGTCCCCCATAATCTCTCAGAAGAAAAGTCCGAACGACATCGGCAAAGTGCGCCTCCCCCATCACTCCCTGCTTGTGCTTTTCCTTGATATGCGCAGGGATATCAACATATTTGTTGACGCTATTTTGATCAAGCAGAATTATACCCATACCGTGTAGGTGCTTTTTTATGCTTTCGAGGCAAACTTTCACAATCTTCGGTGCTTTCTCGATCCCATCATTCCAATAGAACCACAGCTTGTTTGGGTATGGGTTAGCAGCCTTACCGGCATATTCCGGCTGGTTCAAGACATAACGATACTTGCGCAAAGGCTCCTTCGCCAAAATCTTGTGCAGAAAATCGCACGAATTTTTGGTTACTCTCGTTTCAAACGTTTTCATCAATTCATTCGGCTGAAGCTTTTCGATTTGCCAATAGTTACGTATCCCCAGAGAAAGCGAACCCAGCAGCAACAATACAACAACTACCCGAAAGAGCCTCGAGTTCATAAAACCAGCACGATAGATCGCTACCCGTGTCAGATTTTAACAGCACACCCCGCAAAAACAACGACATAAATGCGTAGGTAACGTTGCTTAATCCAAGGGCGATAGGAAGCCTCGGCACGGAGAAAATGTTGCGATTTTTCGCTTCTCACTTTTTCCGCTTACTCCTCATATAATCTTGCGCCACCGAAGGTGTGTTATAAAACTTACTGCTGGGTCTCGTGCAAGGTGTGGCGTATCTTGAAGCTCAAAAATTTTTTCGCAGTGTCGTCCGATGAACGCGGCAATGATGTCGTATCGTGGCTTTGTTGGATGCACTTTGCTTGGGGTATGGCATCATCGATGATATTCTCGCTCCTTCCTCTATTCATCGTTGACGAGTTGGGTGGAAGTAGCCGTTCATTCGGTATGCTCGAAGGTGCGGTGATATTCCTCTCGTTTATGGCGAAGCTATTTGCTGGCTTCATTATGGACATATTCAAGAAAAAATTGCCGATGTTGCGCACTGGGGCAATCCTAACCGTCCTCAGCAAATTTTTCCTTGCCTGTGCTCCAAGTGTATTTTTTGTATTCATTGCAAAGTCCATAGATCGCTTTGCAAAGGGATTACGCCAAGCTCCGTCGGACGCTGTCTTAGCGGAGTTAGCCACAAAGAAAGGACTGGCGTATTCCCTTCGGTATATGATGAACCTCTCGGGCTTTTTGACGGGGTCAATCATTACATCAACGATAGTTGCGGTAATTGGAAAAAACTTTCGCCTGATTTTTGCCCTCGCGGTTATCCCGACCATTACGGCAGTCTACATGCTGAAGACAAAAGTGAATTACGATGACGAAAAGCTATACCAGAAAACAGCAAAACACCGTTGGAACATAAAAGACATATCCCTTATGCCGCGGGAATACTGGAAGCTGATTACGGTTGTAACCCTGCTTATGTTCAACAGATTTAGCGAAGGCTTCATAACACTCCGCGCTCGTGAAGTTCTGCCTGATCACGTCAGTAGCTTGCCGATATTTATGTCCTGCTATGAAATCTTCGCTCTTTGCTTCGCCCTCTTCATTGGGAAGATAGCCGACAAAGTCGATAAACGAAAAATTATGCTCTTCGGTATAGGACTTTTGTTCATCGCCGATACCTTCGGCATAACCGCCCACAACGTGCCAACGACCATCGCGATTTATATATTCGCTGGTCTGCACATAGGCGCAACACAGGGATGTATCGCCTCTATGCTCGCAAAATTGGCTCCACCTAATCTCGTTGGTACCGCTTTTGCGTTGTATTACGGTATCGATGGAGCAGTTCTATTCTGCGCAAACAACCTCGCTGGCTCGTCGTCTGGATTAGCCAAATTTTTGGGGTTTCAAGGTACAGCATCTCCGTTCATTATTGGCGCAATGTTCAGCTCCTTCGCAATGGTGTACATTGCACTTTGGCTCAAGCGGGAAAAATCCCCACTTTAACGAATTGTTAACCTTTTGTTGCTAGCATATCCACAGTTGGCTGTATTTTGTGCATAGCTATGAGGATTGGAATTTTTGCGACAGCACTGATTGCCTTTGTATCTTTTTCTGGAATATGTGGGTTTGCAAAAGAAGTATTGGATTATGAAAAGAGCACCGAATTTGCACTTGAGAAAGCCGAGGAGATATCGAAGCATACGGCATATGACTATGAAAAATACCCTTGGCTAAAAAGCGAACAATTTCAAGCAATGCCTAAGGAAGTGGCAAAGCTAGTCGTGCGAGAAAAAATACTTGGCGAGGATGATCAGGTTAAGAAAAGATTTAGTAGTAGCGAAGTTCTCTCTATGCAAAACAAAAACTACATTGTGGCGTATTATGTAGTCCGCGGAATTGTGAAAGAGGGATTGGATTTCGAAAAGGCGTTAGCTACCGCGAAAGAAAAAATAATTAACGAAAAATTGCTGAGAGAAGAAGACGTCGAACAAAGTTTTTCAGATGCAAAAAAAATACTGGCGGCTTGCAACGTTGAAGAAATAGCAAAGGAAACAGATGCAGAAGCTTTGCTTGAAGAGGCGAAAAAATGGGCAAAAGAACATGAAGCGAAATCCAAACCAGAGCCAGTAGTGAATGACGAGAAATCCGAGGAAGAGGTGAAACCTCAAGAGGAGCAGCCAAAGGTAGATGTTGAAAAGAAACCGGAGGAAGCAAAATCTGCCCCGAAAGAAACACCGAAGGAAGAAAAGGTAAATACAAAACTTGGTATAGAGAGCACAAGAGAAAACTATAAATCCGGTAAGTACGTTACCCCGAAGGGAAAAGAGTTTTCATTAAATAAAGTCGAAAAAGCAAAAAATCTTTGGGAGATACTGGCTATTCCGGAAGCAACCGGTGATATGGACGCTTTGCAAAAAGCCGTGGAGGCAAAGCTGAAAACAATTCATGCAAAATTCAAAACCGAAGTGATGCCATACAATGGCTCATGCCAGCAAGCGATACGCAAGGCCGTGTCATTCGGAAAGACTGCCGCTGTCAGCTTCGCAAACGGTCGAACAGTTGCAGGTGGAGTTACTCTCGGGTTGAATGGGCAGGAGGAATCGCTCGTACACTGCATTCCAGGACTTTATGAGAGTTTACTCGAAAATGCTGAGGAAAAAGACGGTATGTCGCCACAGTACGTCGACGTCTACCATTCTCCAGAAGTAGGACTTTATTCGGAAAACACGAAGATGGTGAAAACTTTTTATAAAGGGCAGTTTTATTCGCTCAATGTGCCTATAGATGTCAACATCATAAGCTCTGCTGCGATAAATTTCGGGAAACCAGATGGGTACAAAAATAATCCATTTATTCAGGCGCAAAAGTTGCAAGAGCAAGAGCCGTATGTGGATATGAGGCGCCGCATAAAAACGCAACTTGCAATGGCTATCATAGGCGGCAATGAAGTGTTGGTAACCGGAATTTTTGGCTGTGGGAGGTATGCCGCAAAAAAAAAAGAAGATATCAACCATATACCAGGAAGAGCTGGCAAACCCACTATTCAAAGACAAGCTGAAGCTAGTAGTCCTGTCGTTCGGGGATACAGAACCATATTCCAGCTATGACGGTTAGGTTGCGCTATGCTGTGGACTTTGCAGAAAATCTCTCAAACACTGGTAGGCATATCGCAAACTTTGCTCGGATGTACAATACGGCGGTATGAAGTAGACGGTGTTGCCAAGCGGTCGAATTATGACGCCTTTTTCAAGCATCTCCAATTTTGCAGCATCCGCCAAAGCGGAAGACGTCAAATCAACTGCAGCAATCGTACCCAGATGCCGCCTTTCACGAATGAGCTCATCCGGCAGTTCTGCAAGAAGCTCCGCATGCAGCTGCGATATTCTCTTTATATTTTCCTGCACAGCCGGTGTTTGCAAAAGCTCCTGCGCCTTCAGGGCTGCAGCACAAGCAATCGGGTTCGCGGTGTAAGAATGACCGTGTATAAACGCCTTCTTCCAGTCGTCGGACAAAAACGCCTCATATATGCTCTCAGTCACGACGGTCAAGGAAAGCGGAAGAAATCCGCCAGTCAATCCTTTGGACAAACAGATTACGTCTGGCACGACGCTGCACTGCTCGAACGCAAACATCGTCCCGGTTCTGAAAAATCCTGTCATAACCTCGTCAAAAATCACAAGGATACCGTGCTGTCTAACGGCATTGACCACAGCATCAAGGAACCGCGGGCTATACATCCGCATACCTGCAGCCCCCTGGACAAGTGGTTCGACTATGAGCGCGCAAACCTTTTCGTGCTCATGCGCAAGGAACTTCTCGAGTTCCGCAAGCGCATCCGTTTCATCTTGCCGAGTTTTAGGAAATTTTATCGAAAACGTCCGAAAGAAAAACTCGCCGAATGTCGAATGGTATTCCGACGAACAGCCAGCAGCGCTCATAGCACCAAGGGTATCTCCATGATATCCCCCTTGCAGGTTGATGAAAACGTTTCGCCCCCGAATACCTCGGTTTGTGAAGAATTGATAGCACATCTTGAGTGCAACCTCGACGGCTGTCGATCCATCATCGGAAAAGAAAAATTTCGACAGGCTATTCGGCAAAAATTTAGACAACTTCGCGACAAGCTGTTCGGCAGGTTCGTGAGAAAACCCCGCAAATATCACATGTTCCAACGTATGAGCCTGTGCACTTATGGCATCGGCAATATCCGGGTTCGCGTGCCCGAGTATATTGACCCACCAGCTCGACACCATATCAACGTATCTCTTTCCACTAGCATCAAAGAGGTATTCCTCCGAGCCCTTGATAATCTCAAGTGGATGCTGAGCTGTCTTTTCTTGCGTAAACGGATGCCAAATTTTGCTCATACCAGTACCTCGCTTATTTCTTGCGGCAAACCAACTCTAAGGACTGCGCCTATGTCCTCCAAGACTGCCAAAACACTGCAGCCCGAAAATTTTTCGATGGTCGGGATGAGGTCGGTTTTCCCATTCAAAACAATTCCCAAAATCTCGATTGAACGCGCTTGCAGCGCTTCAACAGTCATAAATATGTGGCTCAAAAACCCTAGTTAGGATTATGCGACGATGATGACTTTTGCGTAAAATCCCTGGATCAAATCGGCAAAAAATACTCCATCACAAACAGGGACGAGAGCACCACCTGCTCCCTCAATGACCGCTCCACCGCGTGGCGCCAGCGAGATAATCCGCTGCGTATCAACTTTTATCCCTTCGAGGTTGCCGGCATCATACGCCGAAAGGGGCGCCTTCAAACGGTATGCGTTCGGAAGAATAATGGTATTTGGAGAGAAGCTAGAGACCACACCAGCATCAGAATCGTCGCCAGTTTGTATCGGCTTCCAATACTTCGCCGAACTGTTGCGGCATATCCAAGCTGAGACGGCAGTTTTGCCGATATCCGTATCCGTTCCGGTTATGAATACATTCATCTGCCCCTCCATTTTCCCGAAACTCAACAAAACACAGGAGCACGTCGTACGTTAGAGTTATTGGCGCCTGCTCTGTCCGGAGTATAGCCGAAATTTTGGACTGGGCAAAACCTCCACGCTCGGTCGCATCCACGAAATTGGCTCCAATATTTTTGAAATGCCTAGCAGCCGAGATCAAATTCGAAAAAGATTTTTTGAATACGACCCGCTGAAACGCCCGGATATTCCACGTATCACGAAGAGTGTCTACCAACTCAGTTTCCTCATAATAGCCAAGCGCCGGTAGCTCAACACCATTTTCTGCAAACGCGGAGGTATACTCGGCAAAACTTCCTCGAAGCGGAATGGAAAAAAGGAAGTACCGGCATCCAGCTACGAGCCTCTGCAAAAATTTCGCAAAATCGTGAAACCATTGTGCCGAAAGGTTCGCTACCGCAAGGTCGAAACCGCAGCCCGAAAAATCAAAAATCTCCGCATTTGCCAACACAGGAATTGACGCCGGAACTTTGGAGCGCGCGACATCAAGCATACGCGGCGACACATCAAGCAAGGTAGCCTTAGCTTTCGGGAAAATCTTGAGCAGTTCCAGCGTGGCGAAGCCGGTACCTGCGCCGATGTCTATGAACGAATGTACCTCAATCCCAGACGGCAATAATAAAGCTACGAGCTTCTCGGCGCATCTTCGCTGGACATCGGCGTACCGGTCGTAGTTACACGCGGCGTCTTCAAAATTTCCACTGAACCTGAAGGAATTCATCGACCTTCCCGGCAATGAGCACCACCACATTATACCCCAGACTGCTCAATGCCGCTTGTATGGATTATTGACATCGCGCAAGTTCCCGAAAATACCCCATATCAGCGACATTTGACCAACCTCGACGTAGCGAAGCCGGTACCCGCTCCGATGTCGATGAACGAATATACATCAAGATTGTGCGGCAACAGATCTACGAGCTTCTCGGCGCATCTTTGCTGGACATCGGCGTACCGGTCGTAGCTACACGCGGAAAATTTCCCCTGAACCTGAAGGAATTCACTGATCTTCCCGGTAACAAACGTCGCCATATTATACCCCAGGGAATGTCCAACACCGTCCGTCTGAATTATCGAAACGTTGAGCAAATTCCCGAAGTTATCCCGTATCAGCGACATCGGAACTATGGCGTCATCCTTGCCACCAATAACGAGCGTTCGCACCCCGCAATGCGTATACGCCTTCTTCATCATATCAAGCTCAGCCAGGAGGTGCTGCATCGGAATGTTGGCATCGACGGGCTCGTGGTATCCGCACGCAGACCGAAATCGCGTCAGACTAGCCACCTTGTCTTTCAGTAACTCAGCTCGGACTTTCTCCACCCCAGCTTCTCTCACCTTCCGCATACGCTCGGTACTCCCGCAAAAGTTCAAAAAACCCTGCAGAGCGACGAGGGCTTCGAACCGCACACCAGAGTTGTTTAGGTGCAAAAACCCGATCGAATGCCCAATCCCGATGTAGGTCTTGGACACGTCAAGTCCCGCATCATCCAGAAAATGAACCTCTCCATCGAGCAGCGGTACGAGATTTTTCCAGTAATCGTCCGTAAATCCAAATCCGTGAGCAAGGAGGTAACGTTTCACAAACAGGACAGCATCTTGGGAAATCTCCGGTCGATTATAACCCGTATCGCCTGTTGCCGAGAAGGTCATAAATTCCTTCAGGTTCAAGTGAAATTTTGAGGACGCCGCCTGTAATTACAACCGATACGTTGACGTTCAGCAGAGATGTGCCGAAAAGTTCATAGCTCTGTTGCCGTCCGATATTGTTGAGGTGCATTCGTTCGTAGACATCAGCGCAGGCACCGGCTTCGCTGCACATGGGCTTTTCAAACATATCGATACGAGGTATTTTCAGAAATTTGTGCGGTGTGCCAATAATTTATACGAGCAGTATCAGGCATTCTCTCTGGTATAGTATGGCGACACCTCAAGCACACGCTGTGCACTCCTGCAAAAGCTGCCGCCTTAAAAATACATTTCAGCGGCACCACTATTGTCTCAACGCCTGCATTCTGACATTTCCGCGGTTCACTTAATCGCCGTACCGCAAGCTCGTTGTGCGCTCCCCTACTCCACCACGCGTCTCATAAAGCGCAGACTTGAAACCGTCTTCTCAATGCCCGATTAAAAATGTATTTTTTTCGCTCAACAAGAGAAGGGGGCTTGACGAGCTCATAAATATGGTTTAGAATTACGGGGTGTTGGTTTGTCCTCGGTGGTTTATATGAGGAATTTGAAGAAGTTGTTTGGCGTTGCACTGGGTTGCCTGGTTTGTCAGTGCAGTGCAGCGACGATCGATACGGTGGAGTCATATCACTCGCTCGTTACTGAGAAGGCTTATTTGGCTCGCCTCAGTATGTTGCGTCAGATGGAGAGTACGCAGGATTGGGTGAAGGATCGTCAAGGTCGTTTCAACGAATCTATCGCTGTTTATATCTCCAAGGTTTTGGGTGATTTGGTTGGTAGCCGTGGTGCATTTGAGGGTACGAATATGTATAACCAGCATGCACGCGCTGATGGCATCGAGAACAAGCGTGGTCAGGTTCTGGAGATTGCTATTGACCTAAAAGGGCGTAGTGGTGCGAACTGGAATGCCCTCCTGTTCAAGAACTATCTTGCGGGTTCTTATTGGGATCACTTCTTTCTCGGCGACGAGTACAGCAAAGATGCTTTGTTTTCCGAGCTGGGTGTTGACCTTGTTGCCGAGGTTTTGCGCGATAAATATCGAAATGAATTTAACGATGAGATAGACAAAGCTTCCAGCGATGTAAAGAAATACCTGAAGGCTTTGGATCTTTATCGTTTCTTGCAGGAGATGGATAGCACTCAAGAGAATTACAAGAGTGAAAAAGATGAGATAGCTCCGTTTGCCGTTGGCAATATTGAGTTCAACAACGATAAGGAGAAGAACGGCTTGATCAAACATGCCAGCTTCGAAATCACTGCATTTGTCGAAAACGATGGCAAAAAGGAGGCGAAGCGTTTACTTGGCTGCATTGATAACGGCAAATTTATCGGCTATCAGATTAAGGATAATGTTGGCAAAGATGGCAAGCCATTTGCCAACGATGCTTTTGTCCAGCTCGATGGGTATATGCGCGTTATCGATCAAAAGGTAAGCATCGCGAATGCTGCTTTCCAAAATATCAATGCGATTGAGTATGACTCGTTCTGGGATGAGTTGATGACTATGGCTCAGATAGAAGGATATTCCCTCAATGATATCGATGCTGAGTTGGAAAATGGTTTGAGCACCGCGGATTATAACTTGGTTTTGAGAAATGTGGATCTCACGGGTGATGAGCTTAGGTTCTTTAATGAGAAGTTCCCACTACTTTTCGATCGTTTCCGTCGAGCTGAAGGCGTGGAGAAATATGAGAACGAGCAGGCTATCGCTGATGCTTTTGTGGCGTTTGTCCGCCTGGAGCACGGTCGTTTCTTCAAAACTATAGAAGATGAAAAACTGTTTAAGCGCGTGTGGAAAGCTATCAACCTTGGAACTCTTGACGTTGAAAAGAATGAGTCTGCACTCGCTCGTGACGTCAAGAAGAACGGCGACGTAGTTTCTGAAAATGAGATGTATGGGGGGTTCTACAGGATTGTCATAGACAACAGCGGTTTTGTTGACACTGATCGTAATACTTCTGAAAAAAGGAAAAAGATTCTTCAGAAGGTTTTCCGTTCAGGCGTAATGGATGCTTTTGCGGTCTATAAGAAGGAAAAAGGGGTAAATCCTGAGCTTATTTCCGATGAGATTTTCCATGACTTTTTGTCGTTTTTGGAAAAGAGAGTTGAGAATGAGTCTGAGGTGGAGCGTGTGAACCCTGTTACGAAAAAAATTGTGAAGAGTAAGCCAACGCAGGGTGCCTTGAGCGCGGTACGCGGCTTCACGAGGATGGGGGGGCGGATTAAGTTTGTCGCCGTTGACCCTCTGTGGGATAAGGTTGCAAATTATAAAGCAGACATGAATATTGTTCAGGATGAAAATGCGTACAGATTTGGCAACTACCGTCTGGTTATCGATACCGGAGCAATAAATAGTGAAGCTCCTAGTGCATTGCTGGATAGTGCGGTACTTCTTGTTAATAACGAGTATCTTTCCGCCTTGAAAGACTTCGGATCAGATGTGCCTGCGGTTCTTTTCACATCTACCTCTGAAGCTTCGGTGAGCTTTAATCAGTATCTGAGTGAAGGGCGTGTGAATGAACAAAAGCGCAGAAATGAAGACGGGATGGCTACGGCTCTTGAACTTGTGAAGAAGCTGAACATCAAATGTCGGTTCGTCGAGGATAAGCTGGTTGTTGAGAGACGGTTGTCTGACAGTCAATCTTCGATTAACAAAGATGAGCTGTTGGCTCGCTCTTTAGAGTCTGTTTCTAGCAATAATTCATTCGAAAATGAGAAGAATGTCTTACCATTTGATGATGAAAATGACAATAATTTCAATCTTTGGAGTAACTCATAAGTTGTTTGCTGCTTAGTTTAGTTTTATGGCGCCCCGACTTTGGGGCGCTTTTTTTGTTTCCAAAACGTGGAATGAGTGAAATCACTCGCTTTTGGGTGAATACTTTAGTGTAAGATATACATATAAAAGAAGTTTACACAATGTATACTGAGCAATACCACATAACATTTTGCGTGAAATATAGGTATGATAATATTATTGAGAAATGTATAACAGCGATAAGGGGGTATGCTCTGTCAACTATGTTGATATAACAAGCGAAAATATAATCCCTGATCACAATATACGATGGGCTCGATGGGCTCGATGCCTCCGCATCTCCCGGCATCGAAGGACGCGAAAGGCGCACAATATATGAAGGGGAAAAGCAGCGGAAAACTACAAAGAGAATTCCAGGGATTAAGAAACGGTGCTTGGAATACCATCTGTGGGCAAGCAGATATTTCGTCGCAACATCCGTACAGATAGGTATGAAGGACGTACAAAAATATATAGAGAAACATCATAAGCGGAATAATTTTAGAATTTCTGAGTTCCAAGAGTTTACTCTTTCGATCCGCTTCCAATCGTGATCTACCGGTTTCCAGCAGGTAGATTATCTATTTCCAAAACGTGAGAAGGTTGAAAATATAGTTTCTTAGTATAATATACAAAAGGATTTCATATGACACATACAATACATAGCGTTTATATAAAGTATGGGAGCGTAGTGCTGCATAAAAAGATGTATAAAAGTGATACGAGAAATTTGCTCAATCGGTTACCTGGATATAAATGTGATTTCAGACCACATACACATGCTTCTCTTCCCCCCCCAACGTCAAAAGTAGCACAATATATAAAATGAATTTCAAAAATTAAAAAGAGATATTAAAACAGCATCTTTGGACAAAAAAGTATGTTGCATCAACATCTGCTCAAATAAGATAAAAGACGTGCAAAACTATACAGCAGAGCTTCGAAGCACGTATTAAAATTTCAAGACTTTCCCCTTTTAACTCGCTTTCCAGACATGCTCTAAGCCTACCAACTTTCGATCGTTAGGTTATCTGTTGCATATATCAGATTATCGTGTTAGTATGTTAATACGATGAGACATTAACGGGCAACTAACTTGGAGAATGACAACAGGCAAATAAGTTTGTTCGACGCTTTCGTGAAGTTGAAGACAGCGAAGGATGTCGAAAACTTTCTGAAGGATCTCTGTACACCACAAGAGCTGAAAGCTCTTCGCGAGCGGTGGACGGTATGTCAACTTCTCGACAAAGGCGAGCTTTCGTACCGTGAAATAAACAAACTCACCGGAAGCAGTACGACAACTATTGCTCGAGTTGCCAGATTTCTGAATGACGAGCCTTATCGTGGGTACAAAAATTTGTTAGATGCAATCAAAAAGGAGAAGGTGGAATGTTGAAAGGGATATTTGCAGCATGCGTGATGTGCTGCTCCGCGTTTGCGTACAAGGTATCGATTTGCAAGGTCGTTGAGCACGAAGCGATAAACTCGGTCGTGGCAGGCGTGAAGGATGAGCTCAAAGGCAAGAACGTGGATTATGACGTTGAGACTTGTCAGGCGGATGCCGCGCTGGGATTTCAGATAGCGACGAAGTTTGTCAATTCGAATGCGGACGTCATAATAGCCGTCGGGACAACGCCAGCTCAATGCGTCTTCAAATTTGCCAAGTCGGGCAAGACGAAGTTGGTATTCAGTTCGGTTACCAATCCAGGCGACATTGCGCAATCGTTCGACAAGAGCAATACAACTGGCGTTTCGAATTTCGTCGACCTGAAACCGCAACTGGAGTTATTCAAGAAACTGCAACCGAATTTGAAAAAACTCGGGATAATCTTCAACTCCGGTGAGGCAAACTCAGTCAGCATCATAAAGAAACTGGAAGCTGAATGCCAAGCTCTGGGCATAGAGCTCGTGAAGCAGGCTATCCAGCAATCAGCGGATATTCCGCAGGCGGCAAATAGGTTACGCGCGGAAGTTGACGCTGTGTTCATCACGAACGACAATACGGCACTCAGTGGTATCCCGTACATCGTCAAGGCTTGCAATAAGTCGAATGTACCGGTTTACGTGAGCGATACGGATCAAGTCGTGAAAGGTTGCCTGGCATCGCTCGGGCCAAACCAGTATGAAATCGGGAGACAAACTGGGCGCATCGTGAAAAAGATTATGGATGGCGAGGACATAAAAGATATGCCAGTTGAATACCCCGACAAGACGGAGCTGTTCATAAACAAAACGCAGGCGCAAAAGCTTGGGATGGAGGTTCCAGATGACGTGCTGGACACCGCAAAAGTGGTGATGTGAAATGATTGCCCCGCAGGAATTGCTTATGACACTGGACGTCGGGTTGATCTACGGTCTTGTCGCGATAGGGATATATCTGACATTCCGGACGATCAATTTCGCCGATATGACGTGCGATGGCAGCTTTGTCTTTGGCAGTAGCATTTGTGCCGTTCTAGTGCAAGGCGGTATTAGCCCAAGCATAGCTGCTCTAGCGGCACTACTCGGCGGAGCGCTTGCGGGATTTTGTACCGGCATTTTAAATATACGTTGCAAAATCTCCGATTTGCTTTCGGGCATCATTGTTGCATTTATGTTGTATTCTGTCAACCTGAAAGTGATGGGTAATCTCCCAAACATAACATTTGTCGAGGATATCTCCCCGTCAACACCGCAGTTGCTACTGCTCATAATTTGCATTGCTGCCACTTTTGTATATCTACTTTTCACGGATTTTGGACTAGGGTTACGCGCTGTTGGATACAACAAGCGGTTCTCCGAAATCTCTGGCATCAATACAAATGCGATGACGTTGATCGGCTTAATCCTAAGCAACGCAATGATAGGACTTGGTGGGGCACTATTCACGCAGTACCAGGGCTTTTGCGACGTTTCGCAAGGCAAAGGCACGTTGGTCGCTGGACTTGCTGCGGTTATCATTGGAGAGCGCATCTGCAAGTTTCGCAATATACCATTTGCAATTTTCGCCTGCCTTGCTGGTTCTGTTATGTACCGTGTATTCATAATGCTGGCTCTACACAGCTCGTTTCTACACATTGAAACACAGGACATAAACTTGGTTGCAGGAGGAATAATCATTCTGATGATGCTCGTGAGGAGGGAGCGGGTGAGATGCTAGAGATATGTGATGTATATGCTCGTAACGCACTCAAAGGGGTGAAACTCACAATCAAGCGTGGAGAATTTGTCTTGATTGTTGGCGAAAATGGAGCAGGAAAATCAACGCTGTTTGCAGCTATATCAGCGTCTATTAAGCCGACGTCTGGTCAGGTGCTGATAAATGGACAGGGTATAGCAAAGTTGTCGCCTCGAAAGCGCTCGGCACTTGTGGCAAACGTGCTGCAAGATCCGAAGCTGGGAACTATCGGGGATATGACGATTTTCGAAAATATGAATATCGCGTATATGCGAGGAAAACGCCGAGGTGTATTTTGGCATGGAAATAGGCGACGACTATTCGAAGAAAAGCTGGCAAAACTCGGTATGGGTCTTGAAACTCGGTTGGACGAATATGCGAGCAATCTATCCGGCGGACAGAGGCAAGCTCTCAGCCTCGTAATGAGTACGCTTGCCGCCTATGAAGTACTGCTGCTCGACGAGATAACAGCATCGCTCGACGATCGATCTTCGGAGCTCGTTATGACGGTAGCGCAAAAGATAGCTGAACAAGATAACAAAATCTGCCTAGCCATAACCCACGACGCGGAGTACATACAAAAATTCAAAGGAAGAATAGTAAGGCTGAAAAATGGGAAGACGAAAGATGCGGGGGGGGAATTTTAAGAACGCTTTTCGAGCTCCTTTTTTATAGATAGCGGATTTGAACCGCCGCCAAGAATTGCTAGCTCAATTGCGGTGCATAAAGCGGTGATATTGAGGCATAGCAAGCCCCCTCTACGGGGTAATGTAAAAATATCACCCCCAAAGCAGCTACCAGTCCCTACCTCTGCGAACTTGCTAATTTCTTAAGAAAAAACCGGAGTGTCAATGCAGAGATGACGTAAAAAATCCTTTTGTCATTTTCATCTACTTCCCACAAATTCTGATTTTAGTAAAAATATCTAAAATTAAATTTAACCACCAAAGATAAAAGACATCGCAGAATAATCGCAAAGATAAACGATAATGTATATTATGCTAATGAGTTTAATGATGTGAAATAGATAATTTCTCAACTAAAAACTGTATTCTATATCATGCTTGAAAAGTGGATTAAAAGAGCAAACTCTTAGAACGCGGAAATCCTAAAGTTACCTTGCTTGTAATGTATCACTTATTTTTCCACCTCCTTTGCACTTATCTGTCCGGACGTTGCGAAAAAATATCCCCTCATCCACAGATGTTGTCCACAATATCGTTTTCTTAATTTCTGAAACTCACCTTGTAGTTTCCGGCGACTTTCCCCTTTATATATTTGATACTGAGAGATACGGAAGAGTCGAGATTAGAATATGTATGTAATATGAACTTACATTTCCACTTATCATATCCACATAGTTATCAGAACATACCTTTTTTATCACCCCTATACATCTTTTCGCAATATTACCGCATAGTTTTTTATAATTATATTTCCTGCATAATACTATACGGTATTCACCGTATACATTATGCGGACTTCTTCTATACATTATATTCCACATCATACTAAGGTATTCGCCTGAAGATGAGAGGGCACCCATTTCACGTCTTTATAAGCAAAAACTCAAAAGATATAAGCAGAGATGTTTGCATTATGCTGACACGTTCAGCATATGAATTATCGTATTGTTAATTCGCGGAGAATAAGCCGAGGTATGGTAATTTTCTTGGTGCTAGACTCTTTTCTCCACCCTCCCCCTAAGCCTATGACGGTTTTACTGATTTGTTTGTCTCCCTCCAATTTTAGTGCACAACAACGCAACAGTGTCTATCCTCTAACACTTCGTGGTTTAATTAAAATATTCCTATACTCGCCGTATATCCCTGACGAAATCTGCATGCGAGATGGTGGAGGTTATGCGTGTCAACTGGGCAATGCTCTGTATTTCCAGTCCAAGGTATACCTGCGTGATGCTGTCAAGTTTCTCTCCGAAGCTCAAGGTTGATATCTTGCCGTCGTTTTGCTCTACGATTTCGCCAATTTTTTCCAAATTGCCCGGAGCGTATTCCAGCGATATTTCCAGCTTAACTGAATGAGCTTTAGCCGTCTCAAAAGCATCGCTATCCCAACTTAGCTGCGTTATCTTCCTTGCGACTTCTTTTTGCATCTTCACAAAGACCGGGCATTCCTCGATGTGTACCTCAACCTCCCCATCTTTATTGCAGATACCATAAATCCTGTCTCCAGGAATTGGCTTGCAGCAAGTTGTCGGAGAAATTGGCAATCTAGGTAAGCCCGAAATTGGAAGTTTTTTTACGTATGCTGTGTAGGCGTTCTTATAATCGATGTTGGCTTTCTCTTCATTTCTCGCAGGCTGTTTCATTGCTATATCGCTTATCTTCAGGTTAGTTTTCTCCAACTCGTTGTATACATCCAAAACTTGCTCCATCAAAACAGATGATGTCCCTATCGCATAGAACAAATTGGAAGAATGGTCGAATTTAAATTTCTTTGCTATTTCGATTACCTCGTCATCGGACACTTTGATATCGAATTGTTTAAAAAAGTCAACAAAGCTACTGCGCCCGACGGCTGTTGCGGCTTCTCGCCCGAATGCGTTTAGCTCCTTTTGCAATGCGGTTTTAGCCTTCGAAGTTGTAAGCCATTTTATCCAAGAACGCTGCGGATGACTTTTGGCATTCGTCAAAATTTCGATTTTTGCCCCCGTCTCAACTCGTGTGCTTAGCGGGACAGATGTGCCATTTATTTTTGCTCCAACAGCGTGATTTCCGACATCAGAGTGTATATGATATGCGAAGTCTAGGACAGTTGCCCCATCTGGAAGAGATAGAATCAAGCCTTTTGGCGTTATGCAGAATACCTCATTGGAGTGTAGTCCCATTTTCGTGTGTTTGAGAAGTACCTCGTCATCGTCATCCTCACCAAGAACATTCGCAAGGTTTTGTAACCATTGCTCATCCACGTTGACGTTTTCGCTTCTCCCAGTTTTATAATTCCAGTG
>JAFUUW010000016.1 GCA_017471265.1 Alphaproteobacteria bacterium | reverse complement strand
GTATCTTTCCTTCGTTCGCGATGAGCGCTTTAGCGACCGATCGGGTGGCGAATTTCTCGAAGGCTTCTCTGCCGACTTGCTTAAGGAAGCTGCCGACGCCGCTACAGAAGCAAAGCGCGAAATCCAGCGAGCAGTCTTCGATCCCCTCGCTTGATATAGTATCTGGCAGGGATGACGCCGGGCGGTACTGCGCCGCCAACTTGTGGTACGCATCCGCTACCGCCTCCATCTCAGGGTATTCACCCTTCAGCCGAAGTCGCCGCTCGGGAGCCTACCATTTCAGTAGCTGAATACTAGCTAGGTGCGCGGCAGCGATACGTCCAACCCCCTATAGAAACATACCGTGAAAAATGAGGTTTATATTTTTCTATCAGTAGATTACAAGCCTAGTTAACGTAGTGCCCAAAAACAGACAATATCGTTATCTCATCAGCTCGTATTTCATATACTAGTCTGTTCTTTTTATCAATGCGACGAGACCATACCTCACGGGAATTGTAATGTTTCAGTCGTTCTGGTTTACCGAGCCCAGTTCTCGGATCCAGCAAAACTCCATCCAGAAGCAAAACAACCCGACTAAGCATCTGTGGAGACTTTGTACGCAGCAGTTTTAAGTGAGCTTTCGCAGTATTGGAAACTCTTACGGAATAAGCCACTATTCTTTTGCGCTAAGTTTGTTTAACAATTCTGCTCCATTGGAGCACAATCCCAATTCTGTAACACCACCACAATCTACCTCCTGCAAACATTCATCAACATGCTCATAAAATTTTCTAGAGTTATACACGCTGCTATCAAGCAGCTCATACATTTTATCCAAAATAATCTGCGTCATAGCTTTTCCTGGACGACCATATACTCTTTTAAAATCCTGATAAAATTCATCATCCATAGTTAGAATAACTTTTTTTGACATATGTTATCCCAAAAAGCACACATCATCTACTTAGTAGGGTAACATAAACTTCCAGCACCGTAAATTATGGAGAAAAAATGAGTCTTTAAGGTCGTGCAACGCGGATATATCGGCAACCGACTTATCGCAGGGAAATAATTTAGAGTCAACCTTTTCTTTTGCTCTATATACTTCGTCTTGAAACTGTCTATCTGATACATTTTTCACAAACAAATTTTTGCAATTCGTTTGCAACGTTCAAGTGTCTTTTATCAGCATTTTTTTTAATATCATTAAGTATCCTCAACAATGTTTTCTTATCAGTTATGCAGATGTTATTCTTTAGAATTTGAAGGTATTCAGGAATATCAAGAAAACGCATAAAAAGTTCACACACGTAAATGGGTATCTTTGAGTAATAATCTTTTATTGTCAATAACAAATGCATTATTAAATCTTCGGGGGCATACCCCATTATTACAAGCGACAACCAATAATGTACACCTTGATACCGAGGCTTATCACTGATACATGAAAAAAGATATGGTAAGTATTCAGGATCATCGGTTTCTCCAATCAAAGAAATTATGTACAAAAATTCATCAAGTTCATCAACAGATTTAAACCATTTCGATTTATCAAACCGTTTCAACAATTCTAAATCTACCATCACTATTCTCCTTTCTTAAAAATTTCTGGAAATTTCTTTTCATTTTGTTTTATGACATCCAGCAACCCATCACGAATTTTATCATTGTACAATCCATCTTTCTTGTAAATTTGTTTCATATCTTTTATATCCGCAGCCAACTCATCTCGAGGATTTAACTCTGATTTCATTTTATTTCGCCCTCCAAATGTTCTAGTTTGCTGATGGCGACCAATCCGATCTGTTTTTAATTTTGGATGTTCAACATTCATCGTTATACCATTATTCTTCTGTACACCATACTTTTTCATATATTTTGCCGAAGGCATGTGATGTCCAGCTAGATTTTTATATTTAAATTCAGAATTTGTTTTCTTAAGTTCTCGATAAGTATCCACTTTTCCTTCTCCAGGAAGTAATTTGCTGGCAGCCTTCTGTATTTTCCCTTCATTCGCGATGAGAGTTTTGGCAACGGAGCGGGTGGCGAATTTCTCGAAGGCTTCTTTGCCGACTTGCTTCAAGAAACTGCCGACACCGCTACAGAAGCAGAGAGCGAAGTCTAGTGAGCAGTCCTCGAGCCCCTCGTTAGGGATTGAATCTGGCAAAGAAGATGCAGGGCGGTACTGTGCCGCTAGCTTGTGGTATGCACCAGCAACAGCCTCCATTTCGGGGTATTCACCCTTCAGCCGAAGCTTACGCTCAGACGCTACACGTTCCCACGAGCGCACAGTTTCCAGATATGGATCAGCCCAGATGGAGGCGATATCCCCCTGGGAGACCTGGGAAGCACGCAGGGCATCGTACAAACTCGAGAAGTGGTCGCGATTGCGTAGGTAC
>JAFUUW010000112.1 GCA_017471265.1 Alphaproteobacteria bacterium | reverse complement strand
GCCTAGCCTCACGGATACCTTGCCGTTGCAGATGTCATCTTCTAGTGTCGCTAGGTGGTCGGGTTTTATCTCCGGGGCGAGTTCGACTTTCTTGCTCTGCAACAACTCCCGTGCGGAGGTAATCTCGATGTACTCCTCAGCCTGGATGCCTGTTCCAAGGAAGAAGAGGTAGGGCTGGATGTCGGAAAACTTTATACCGTTGTGGTACGCCCCGCCGAAGCAATGGGCGCGCGATTTCGTGTGTATGATGCTGCCTTGCTCGCTTGCTCTGTCGCGAAAATTCGGGATGCGGTGTGTCTCTGTTTGCAGTGCAAACTTCTTGACATATAGGATTTTGCCTCGCTCTAGCGTATCTCGGAAATGCTGCCAAGGGTCGTATGGAGCACTACCCGCTGCTTGCGCAAACGTTGGATCGATATCCCAAAATTCGATGGAGACCTCGGAGACGATACCGGTCATTGGAATTATGGAGCCGTCATATAGCGATTTTGTCATAACCTTTGGCTCGCCATCTTCGGTTATTTTGTAGCCGGCGGAGATGGAGACTTTCGGGAAGATTGACTTGGCGGAAAGGCGGCAGAGCAAGCGGATGTACTCCGGATGGTTGGGGGAGGTTATTTCCTCTAACTCTCCGCTGGCTCCTATGATGAGCTCTGCAGTTTCAGTCTCGATGTCGGCAAAAGCGCTGACAAATGGAGCTGTCGAAAATGCTGGACGCGGAGTGCCGCAGTCGATTGCAATATGCCTTCTCATACTTCATCTCCGTCTTTGGATGTTGCAGCAGAGTTTGTTGTGCCTGGGGCTTTGGTGTTATCCGGCTTTGTTTGGTATGCGGTATTCTCTGTCCCTTTCGAAGGTGGCATTGTACCGCCGCCTGGGCTAACAGTAGTATGCTGCGGTTCGCATATCTGAGTATTCGCCGTGCGGCTTTCCTCGGATGTTTTCATTATATTTGCATTGAGACGCTGGAGTGGCATATTGGCGCAGAAGTGGAGCGTAACGGGCGGTATGATTTTCTGCTCGCAATGCTCAGTCTTGAGCGGAATAGTTACGATTTGTATACGCGTCTGGTTCTCATGCAGAAACTTGGATATGAGAGCTTTGTAGTTGCTTTTGTTTATGGTCTTGTTAGCTTTCTGTTCGGATATGAATTTCAGGAGTTTCTCATACTGCGTGTCTGCTTCGTTTTGGACGACTATATCGCGGATCACATCGCCTGGAGAAAATGGCTTTTTCTGTTCAGGTGGAAGTATGACCTTCGTGAGGAAGCCTGTGCCAGGTGGCAACTTCGCACCGAATGCGCGAGCCTTTATTTTTATACGGCTTTCGTAGCATGTTATTGAGCGTTCAATTTGTGTGATTTTGTAGCGCTCACCTTTTATGGTTATCCAATCCTTACAGGTCAATGTCGAGAGACGTTCGTTCTCCAATGCTTCGAAGGATACCTCGACGTTGCGTTCGGAAAGCGCCATATAGTTACCTATGGATTGCACGATGGCGTTTAGTATTGCGTCGCCATTTGGACTCCGGAAGAAGCTGCTTTCGTATGGTGAGGAGAGGTATTCCTGGACGTTCTTTAGGTTAATGCGTAAGGTCTTTTTGTTTGGCGGCGCCTCACGTCTATGTTTGGAGAGATCGTTTAGTATCTGCAACTGTAATGTCTCTGTTGTGTATTGCTCATAATCCCAGGATATACGCAGTTTGTTGTCGTATACGCACTTCGAGAAATTGAGGCGAGGTATCGTCGGGTCTATGGATATGGTTGGCGTAGGGAGGCGCTCAACGAGGCGGAGGCGAGACCGCGTTATGACATATTTCGTGGCGCGAGTGCCATAACTTGTCAGGCGATCGCCGAATTCCGGCCAAGCGTCCTCGAGCTTTCGAGGAGTTAGGGTATTGACACGTCCCATTTTGAAATAGTTCTCCAGCTTTGCGGAGAGGTTCAAGTCGCCTTCGCGTTTCGCGATCCAGGAGGCTTTTAATTCAAGGTCAAGCTCATCTATAGGAAGATCGTTTGCCTGCTCGATATGGAGGGTATCGTCGATAATATCATCGTCGACGGCGACCGGAGGTTCGGTCGGTTCCGTTATGTCGGAAGTCAATCTATCACCTGTCAGCGAGTGCTCTTCACGCGATATTTGGGTAAAGAGGTCGGGATTGTCATTCTTGAACTTGAGGAGCATGCTGCTGCCTTCGAAACGCTTCGCCGGTGGCTCCGTCGGATCACCCAGGTCGGTTGTGAGCTCAATTTGCATAGCGCTGCCCTCGAGAAGGAGGGTCTTTACCCGTCCTTTGCAAAAGAGGACGCCGTCGCGTCGGATTTCGCAAAACTCGAAGCCGCGTAGGGTGCCGTATTCCGAGCTGTCGAGGTGTATGGCGGCGTGGGGG
>JAFUUW010000111.1 GCA_017471265.1 Alphaproteobacteria bacterium | reverse complement strand
GTGCCTTCCGTCAGTATTTTTCCGTTAGCTATGATGTAGCCGCGGTCGATTATTTGGAGCGTCTCTCGGACATTGTGATCTGTGATTATTACGCCAATGCCGGAATTTTTGAGATCACGCATTATTGACATAATTTCGCCGACAGAGATTGGATCGACACCTGAGAACGGTTCATCCAGCATTAAAAATGATGGAGAAGTCGCCAACGCTCTAGCTATCTCAACCTTTCGACGCTCTCCACCGGAAAGAAATGGAGCCATAGCTTTGCGCAGATGAGTTATAGCAAAGGCGTCCAGAAGCTCATCGAGAGCTGCGTCAATCTCACTCTTGGAGTGGCACGTTAATTGCAAGACAGAACGGATATTGTCTTCAACAGATAGTCCGCGAAATATAGAGGCATCTTGCGGAAGATAAACCAGTCCCGCTTTCGAGCGCTGATGAATTTTCAGCTTCGTTATATCACGGTTATCAAGAGTTATTGTCCCGAAATCTCCCTTAACCATTCCGACCAATATAGAAAACAGCGTTGTTTTTCCCGCTCCATTTGGTCCAAGAATTCCAACGATCTCTCCAACACTAAACTTCAGATTGACACCACGCAGAACTAACCTATCCTTGAACGATTTCGTTATATTTGAAGCTTCCAAAATCATTTTGGCTCCGCCTCGCTTTTGCTGGAATAGAGTTTCTCGTCAAAAACCATTTGTACCCTATCCTTCGAGGATTGCCCGGTTAAATTCATCTTTCGTGTATCTGTCTCATACACAACCTTGTCGGCGTAGATAGTACCGAAAGCATCGCCAGTTAAAACCACATTTTCCGAAAATGTAACAAAGCCATCTTTTTCATGACAGACATCTGAAGTTATCGTATTTTTTCCATCTTCATAGGAAACATTACCATTTGCATCAATTTTTGTCGGATGCTTCTCAGATTCCTTTTTGTGAACGATAATTTTGTTCGCTCGAAATGTCTTGCTACCCTCCTTTGCTACAGCATTGCCATCCAGTGTATACACTCCGTCGCCAGCATCTATCAATATTTCATCCGCATCCACCTCAAGAGCTGCGGCGCAACATGTCAAAAACGGAAGCAATAACAAAAACGCTGGATGCATATGTTCACCCGATCTTTTTCATGGAAGCTCGGACAAGCTTTATCATTCCGCGTTCATCCATAAAAAAACCATCGGATACAAAGTCGATACCAGCCCGACGACCACTCATCTTGGAATCACCAGATATGGAATTGTTAGGAAAGTCTATGACCGCTCGATCTGTGTTGCACGTTGTATCAGGCGACTTTATGCAAACACATTTGCTCAGGTATGCCTTTTGCTCGTTTGAGTTCAGGCAACATTCACCGCAATCTATGGTCAAAACTTGCCCGTCTTTACAGAAGAAAGCCTTCATTCTGGTCAGGAGGACTTTATCTTGAGGCAACAATTTTGCGCTCGCAGCCCTCAAATCCAACGTACCTCCACGAAATTGCTTTGAGTACTTTATCTGCTTGGTAGCGTTTGTTTCAATAACCGAGTGTTTTATTTGTTCTACAATAGGAGTTGAGTTGTTCTGAACGACGCAATACCCAATCACAAAAACAACGGAAAAGGATAAAATAAGCTTGACAAACTTAAACAACACAAAAAAATACCGTTTAACTATCAACATACTCATTCTACCCCATCTGCTTCGAAAAGACAAACGGAAGGAAATATAAAATTTTCTATTTCAGCGCAAGGTAGTAAATAACCAAACAGGAGTATATTTCTTTAAAAACGACAATGCAAGGTAAATTTGAAAGCTCGGTAGTTTTGATAAAACCACCCCCCTGCATTGGTTCGCAGGGGGCTGGGATAAAAGTTAAGCGGCTTTCGAAGTTCTGCTTCTGCCAAGCTCTTTCTCTACAGCAATTCTGCTGCGCTTCTCAGAGTAATTCTTGGCAACCACAGGATAATCCGCAGGGAGGTTCCACTTTGCGCGGTACTCATCAACGGTCAATCCGTAGCGAGACATCAAGTGCCTCTTCAGCATCTTCAGTTTGTGTCCATCTTCGAGGCAAACGATGTAATCATCGTGTACAGACTCCTCGACAGGAACTGCAGGCTTCTGCGAAGAGCACAGCTTTGTGTTATTGGCATCACGAGTGATGTCCAAAATCGACAAAAAGATCCCTCTCAGCACTTCTGGAAGATCTTCCCGTGCAACCTCATTTCCAGCGAGATAAGCCGAAGCTATCTCAGTGGTGTAACCCATTATCTCCTGTGGGGACAACGCGTCCTGCTTATTCAGTTTCTCAACCATCTAACAACTCCATCAAGTCAAAAAGAAAAATCATCTTGTATACACTTTTACTATACCCGAAAACATAATGCAACAAAAATTTTTGATGGGGGAACAATTTTTTTAAAATTCCGCTCACTGCTTGGATTTTTCGGGGAAAGGACTGGTGAATATCACAGTGATAAACCACATTTTGCAGATATTTTTTTCACCTGGGACATAGTTTCTGATACATCTTCGATTGAGACTATATTTTCCCGCGGAGCCTTCTCGAGAATGGTTGAGATAAATCCGTATATCTCACTGAACTTCAAGCTTCCATCTAGGAATTTTGCGACAGCTATTTCATCCGCCAGACTGAGTGCTATAACTTTCTGCTCTTGGAAGGCTCGGTACGCTAGATCGATATTGCGCTTCTGCCATTCTTTAGGCTTCTGGACCCGCAAGGTAGCAATTTCGGCAAAATCCAAACTTGGCAGAGCCACAGGTACACGCTCCGGATAATTCAATGCGTAAGAAATCGGAAGGCTCATATCCGGGTATGAAAGCACCGCCTTGAAAGAGTTATCGGCAAATCTCACCAATCCGTGAATTATGGAGTTCGGGTGAATGAGCGGACGTATTCGTTCGATATCCACACCAAAGAGATACGACGCTTCGATTATCTCCAGCGCCTTGTTTATCAGCGTCGCACTATCCACGGTAATCTTTCGCCCCATATTCCAATTGGGATGTTTCATCGCATCTTCGACAGAAACGTGCACTAACTCGTTTTCTTCCAGATCGAGAAATGCCCCACCAGAGGCTGTCAGTATGAGCTCTGAAACAGAACATCTATCTTCTCCGACGAGGCATTGGAAAATCGCATTATGCTCGGAATCGATCGGAATTATTTCTGTGCCTTTTTTCGCTGCTAGGCTCATGAAAAATGTTCCTCCCGAGATGATAACTTCCTTTGTTGCTATCGCCAATCGCTTAGCGTGTCCCAGGCAGGAAAAAGAGGGAGGTAATCCAGCTGAGCCGGCTATTGCCATAACGCAGCAGTCGATATCCAGCTTGGCTATATTTTCTGTTTCGGATTGCGGGCAAACGTCGATGGCTTGAGCACTCAAGGCATCTTTTACGATGCGGAAGGCGCGCTCATCCGATACACAAACATACCGCGGTCTACAGATCCTTGCTTGTTCAATGAGCTTTGCATAATTGGTGTTTCCCGATATGGAGACTATATCGAAACCGCTCTTCAAAGCTATATCGAGGGCTTTCACACCGATAGTTCCGGTGGAGCCCCAAATACTGACTGATTT
>JAFUUW010000110.1 GCA_017471265.1 Alphaproteobacteria bacterium | reverse complement strand
TTTGCTACTTCAGCTTCAATCTGCTTGATCTTCTGCTCTCGCTCGACGGGATCTTCTATACCCTCGCACTCCTGTTCGATCCGTATTTCAGCACTTCCGCCAAGCTTAATATCCGTGCCTCGACCAGCCATGTTTGTGGCTATGGTAACGGCACCTGGAGTGCCAGCTTCAGCGACTATGTATGCTTCGCGTTCATGTTGTTTTGCATTCAAGACGTTATGCTTGATGCCGGCAGCAACCAACATACGCGAGAAGTGCTCGGAGCGCTCAAGGCTTGTCGTTCCCACCAAAACAGGCTGTTTTCGAGCGTGGCACTCCTTGATGAGCGCGAGAACAGCACGATCCTTTTCCTGAAGAGTAACGAACATCGAATCATCGAGATCTTTTCGGATTACAGGCTTGTTAGGTGGAATACTGACGACTCGCAAGCCATATATCTCATCGAACTCCGCCTCCTCAGTCATTGCGGTACCCGTCATACCAGCAAGCTTTGGGTAGAGACGGAAGAGGTTTTGATAAGAAATCGTCGCAATAGTCTGACTTTCCGTTTGGACAGCGCAGCCCTCCTTCGCCTCTATTGCCTGATGCAGCCCCTCGGAATACCGCCGACCATCCATAACACGCCCGGTGAATTCATCGATTATCAAAACCTGACCGTTCTTCACCATATAATCGACATCACGAGTAAAGAGTTTTTGCGCCTTCAATGCACAGTTGACGTGATAAACCATCGTTATGTTTGCAGGATCATAGAGCGATGGAGACTTCAGCAAACCGAGTTCACTCAACCCTTTCTCGACCTTTTCAACTCCCTTGTCCGTGAGCGTTACGACGCGGCTCTTTTCGTCTTTTTCATAATCACCTTCCGATATATTTTTGACGACGGAATTAACTGCCACATAGAGCTGCGACGCATTGTCATCTGCACCTGAGATAATCAATGGAGTTCGCGCTTCGTCGATCAATATGCTGTCAACCTCGTCTATCACAGCAAAGTTGAATGGACGCATAACCATTTCGTCTTCACTGAATTTCAGGTTATCTCGTAGATAATCGAAGCCAAATTCATGGTTTGTACCATAGGATATGTCCGCAGCGTACGCCTCACGCTTCTGGACGTCTGACATACCACTGACTATGGTTGCGACAGAAAGACCGAGAAATTTGTATATCCGTCCCATCCATTCGCCGTCTCGCCTGGCAAGATAATCGTTTACAGTGATGACATGTACCCCTTTTTCAGACAAAGCGTTCAGGTAAACAGCAGTAGTTGCGACGAGAGTTTTTCCTTCACCTGTCTTCATTTCGGCTATCTGACCATTGTGCAGGGCGATACCTCCAATCAGCTGCACGTCGAAGTGCCGCATACCCAACACGCGCTTAGCAGCCTCGCGAACCGTGGCGAAAGCTTCCGGCAAAATATCATCGAGGGTCTTGCCTCCTGCGAGCGCTTCCTTGAATTCGTTTGTTTTGTTTGATAGCTCGTCATCCGACAAAGCAACCATAGCCGGCTCGAGGCTGTTTATGGATGCAACTATCTTGCGGTATTTTTTGACAATCCTCGAATTGTACCCACCAAAAAGCCCGAACAAACCATCAAACATATCACAGCCAGCACAGAAAGCCTCCCTTCGATGCTACACCAAAAAGCCACGAAGTTACAGATGCCGAGGGGAAAATGGGAAATAACTCGCGTCATTAGAGGTGTGCGAAACTACTGTTTGATTTTTGATTTCGGCGAAAATTCGGAAAAACGCGCCAATTTTGGGCTATCGCCTACTTTCCTCATTTTTTCGCTACACCCGCATACAAAAAGCGCTTAACTACTACTACTACTACGATAGAAACCGTTTGGTTGATATTTTTTGAGATGTAGATTGGCATTTTTCAAGGTTCCGTCTTATTTAACGCTGGCTAGCGCATTACTCCTGTCGGCGTGTTCGACTGAAAGCGACTTACAGCCACCTATGAGCAAGGCATCCTCTCCCATAGAGGAGGAAGCAATGACCGTGGCAAAAGCTCAGCGAGAAGTACGTATCGGTATGACTTCCTCCGCAGTCATTGAGGCATTGGGCTCACCGAATATGGTAACGACTGACGAAAAGCGTCGCGAAACTTGGGTTTATGACAAAATTTCGACACAGGTAAAGGCTTCCTGTTCCTCGGCTGGGGTTTGGTTCCTTATTTTCGGGGGAAGTGATACAGCGGTCTCCTCAACGCAAACACAGCGCACATTGACAATAATCGTAAAGTTTGACGAACAAGGAACCGTTCGAGATTTTGCGTATAGAGCTTCGGCATTTTGAGAATAGATATGCTGAAGAAATTTTGTTTTTCGGTAGTTACCGCTGTATTGCTGACAGGGTGTACATCGTACAAAGATTACTATAAGTTAGATGAGCAGTATCTTCAAAGACGACAGCTGGAAACTAAGCAGTTTGATACAAACGATGAGGAACGAATGCTCACTGCCGCTGCACAGGTGCTGCAAGATTTGGGATTTTCCATCGATGAAAGCGAAACCAGGCTGGGCATTATCACCGCTTCAAAGTCAGCAGAAGCTAGTACATTTGCAGAAAAAGCCGGATCGGTTCTTCTTTATGGAGTAATGTTTGGTCTTGTAGGCGCTATGAATGCCGACTATGACACAGAACAAAAAATCTGTGTTACGTTGCTTACGATGAAAAATATGGCTCGCGGTGGATACAACGTGCGAGCCAGATTTGCTCGTACGATTTGGAATAGTAAGAAAGAAGTTCGCATCGAAAAAATAGACGATGCGGAGATTTATAAGGGGTTCTTCGACAAGCTGAGTCAATCTCTTTTTCTGACAGCAAATGATTTGTGATTTTATATTGGAGGAAGGTAATGAAAAAAATTTGATATACGGCGCGCTACTTCTGGCTTTAGCAGGTTGCTCGTCAGTACAAAAAGACGTCCTAGGAACCGATCAATCACAGGTTCAACTGAGGAGTTATCAATCCCATTCTTTCGGTACGACCGACAGAGAGCGAGTGCTCCGAGCAATAATTTCGACCATGCAAGATCTGGGGTTCATAATCGACAAAGCAGATGAGAAACTTGGTACAGTTAGCGGCACATCCTTTGCGTACGCATCAAAACTAACGGTCTCTGTTAGAAGTATCGGAAGCCAGATATTGGTAAGAGCAAACGCTCAGGCGGATCTGAAACAAATAACAGATCCAGAACCGTATCAGAACTTCTTTAAGGCACTCGGACAGTCGCTGTTTTTAGATGCGAACGAGGTACAATGATAGCTAAAATTGCCATTCGTTTTGGGTATATGATGGAATAAAGAACATTGTCGATAATAGAAGAGTAAAAATTCAAATAATGTAAAAGAAATATTGAAATTACAGTCAAACTGTGAGAATGATGGATAAATTCTGGGACAAAGCTTTGAAAAGTAGAGCGTAATTTTGATATTAACCTCGAATATTTTAATTACCGCTTACGGATTTTATTTTCCATAAAATAAAAAATTACCCCTGATATTTTGCATACTTTTTTCATATCTCACCACAAGCCCTCACTAAATTTCTCTCTTACTATTCCACCATCTTGCACTTCTCTAAGACGTAATTTTGACAGGCAAATCAAAAAGAACGTAGTGCTGTAGCTGGATCTATGGCAGCAGCTTTACGTGCCGGGTACAGGGCGGCAAGAAGACAGAGCGTCATAGAAAAAATCGAGATGTATGCGACTTCGCACCAATCGAGTTTCGATGGAATTTGCGATAGAAAATATATTTCCTCGCTGAATAATTCACTGCCGGATAACCGCTCCAGCAGTAGCTTTATTCTGTCGATGTTGAGGGAAACTAGCAAGCCAAGAACTACCCCTATCGCCGTACCGCTTATGCCGATGAAGGATCCGACGGTGAAGAAAATGCGAAGTATGGATTTTTTCGTCATTCCGATGGTGCGCAGAATTGCTATATCACGAACCTTGCTATTGCTCAGCATAGTGAGTGCAGAAATTATGTTAAACATAGCCACGAGCACGATTATGCTAAGTATCAGGGTCATCACATTTTTTTCGACAACGACTGCGTGAAAAATGCTTGCATCGGAATGTTGCCAATCGAGGACAGAAAAATTTGAACCGAGAATATTGGCTAGCTGTCGCGAAATCGCCTTTGAATGATCGACATTCTCTAGGAATAGCTCCAACTGAGAAACTTTGCCTGGTATGTCAAAAAACGATTGGGCGGCAGGAAGTGGAATTATGACTATGTTTTTGTCATATTCGTTCATGCCGACTTCGAAAATCCCGGCGATGTTGAAAGTCTCCTCCTTTGGCAATTTTCCAAATGGGGTAATCAAGCCATCTGGGATTAGCAATTTCACGCTATCTCCGAGACGAGCACCCAAAGCATCAGCTAGGCGTCGACCTATGAATATGCCTTGTCCTTGAAAATTCTTGATTTGTCCGGCAACGATATTTTCAGAAATCAGCTTCTTGGCTCCCAATGATTTTTGAGAAATTCCCTGAGCCAAAACGCCTCGAGCAGCTCCTCCTGACAAAAGTACGACCTGTTGCTCAATCTGCGGAATAACTTGGGTAACCTGTCTATCGAGCTTGAGCACTTTATCTGCCAATGTCTCATAACTTGCGATATTCCCGCGAACGGCGGACACAACTATATGTCCCTTCATACCGACTATCTTGTCCAGCAATTCGGAACGGAAGCCGTTCATGACAGAAGTAACGATAATCAACGTGGCAACACCAAGTGCTATACCTATGAAAGAAAACCAGGTTACGACCCGCGCGAAGCCTGAGCCTTTGCCAGAGTGTAGATACCGAAATGCAATGAACCGCTCGATCATCACAGGCTTTCCAAGTACGCAACAAGCCTGTTACGAAAATCGACCTCATTCTCGCCGACCTGGAAGAATCTAACGTCTTTTGTCGCAG
>JAFUUW010000015.1 GCA_017471265.1 Alphaproteobacteria bacterium | reverse complement strand
TGAGCCTAACTTCGAACCAGCCACGAACCCTGCAACCGCCAAGATGAACAGTACCATAATAGCAAAAGTTGCCGAAAGCACCCAGGATACAACGCAGTTAGGTCTGCATCACATCATCCGTGGTCAACTTACCGGCTGTGCCGATTGATGAAGGCGGGTAATCGGGGAAAGCTGCAGACTTCGTGCTTCACGCCGGCAGCGCCCGCTACTCCTTCTTCTATACCCCCGTTGAGCCTATTCCGCCTGTGTTACGGGTGGTTTGGGATAGTGAGTTGCTTTCTATCCAATTCGCAGCGGCAAACGGGACTATGATGAGTTGAGCCAGGCGCATACCGTGCGTTACCTCAAAATCCACCGTCGAATGGTTCGTCATAATCAGCTGGATTTCACCGCGGTAGTCCGCATCAATTATTCCAGGCGAGTTCAGCACGACTATACCGTTTTTCGCCGCCAGTCCGGAGCGCGAGCAAACCGTACCGAAATATCCTGTAGGTATTTCGCAAGCGAGTCCTGTTGGTATCATCACGATTTCCCGAGGGCGTATCACGATGCTTTTGTTCACGCACGCGCGCAAATCTGCACCGGCACTATTGCTGCTTCCGTAGAACGGCGCGGCAGCATTTTCATTCAATTTTTTGAAATTAACATTCATTACGCATCCACTTTTGTACCATACTCGCGAGCTCGTTATCCGTGATGAAAAGTTCCACGTGTGCCAGACAAAACCTCAAGGGCTCTAGGGATTTATCTACATCAAGCAGTTTTGGTAGTAGCTCCTTTATCTTCAAGTTGAGCTTCCGCTCAAGCGCTATCTCAAGCAATACCCAAAGCTTTTCCTTGCTATCAGGCAGCTTTGCCATTGCGTTTTGTGCTATCTCGAAAGCATCGCTTCTCCCCAGCTTCAGCAGATATTTCGTAATACGTCTGTCTGGGCTAACCTCGAGAATTTGCTCAATGAGCGGCAGCATTTTGTTTTCGCTATAACGCAAATTTTCGTTTGCAAAAAGAAAATTCAAGAGGTGCAGAGAAACATCGACATTCTCTGAATAATCTTTATGCAGCTTCTCGAGAATTTTCAGCTTTCGCTCTGGTATGGCTTCCATTTCAAATTTGGCTATTCCAAGCGAAGTCAGAAATTTTTTGATGTAACTTTGCGGTAGATCATACTTGAACTTCTGCGGTTCAAAGTGAAAAGGTAAACCATGCTTTATCGCTGTTACGGCTGTTTCCAACAGTTCATCCTGCGCCACTTTGATATATCCAGCGTATCCCCGAATTATTTTTGCGGCTAGCTCAACAGCGGCGGGAGGATTGCAACTATCCAAATGCTTCCGTAACTCACGCCTCATTATGTGCGTATCGACATCCGGTATGCCTGTCCTCTCAAACTTCTGCGCGCGGCATAAACCACGTTGTAGAGCTAGAGCTGTTTTCAGCGGTTTCAGAATATCGATGACCCTAATCTTGTCAAATGTGTGCTGAAAATCATAATCATTTGCGATTGCCAATCTAGCAAGTACATTTGCAGATTTTGCGATCTGTCCCGTTTCCCCTTTTAAAAACGGAGAACAAACCAAAGTGAAAACGGATTTCAGGATAAAGTAGATAAAACATAGTGAGAGCAAGGCGAGACAGATTATGTACAACCCGATGGTGTATTCATGTGAGCAAATGCGACACTCGAAGCGTCCAAACTCAGGTGAAAACAGCCAGAGGAGGAAAATTACAGCGATGACTGCGACATACAACCAGAACTTTCGCCAAAATCTCACCAAGCACCAGCAATAAAGCGCCACAACTTCATTCTACCATATTTAGAGCGCGGGCGACTGATGGGGGAAGAAAGTGCCCCCCATCATTCCTAAAACCTGATGCCAAAGCCGAGCTTTACGATTTGTGAACGTAGGCGACTTTTGAGCTTCACATTTAATGGCTGAATGTCTCTTCCCATACTCGACTCCTTGCAGAAAAAACCGCCAACTTTAAAATGTTCGGCAAAACAGCAGTTGTACTCCACTTTCGCATATACGTCATCGAGGATATCATAGCTCGCTCCAACGGCTAAGATCGGAGAGAATTTTATCTTCTTCTTGCTTCCAGTCTTTCTGGTTGTTCCCACGAGTTTATCTGCATCTCCAAGCTCTAACGTGTATTTGTATTTCATCCACGAGCAGTTGAGCCCCACTCCAGCGTACAACTTCAGCTGTGGCACAATTGCATACCCAAACTTGAATATTCCTCCCCAGTCCAAGCTATTTTTCACAGATAAGACGTCAAAGTCAACGTCGTAACTCTTCGCATCAAGCACATCGATCAACTTTCCATCATCTTTCTTGAATTTCCTAAATCTCGCCCCAACAAATAATTCTCCTGCTACAAAAAAACTTTTTATAGCCCCCTCTACTCCGAAAAGAATATCAACAATTGGAGTAATCTTTTTTCGCTGCCGTTTCGGAAATTCTGTAATAAACACATCCATTCCTCCAGCTTCGATGGCTTCTCTCCCTCCGGCACTAAATTTGTCAAACGATGCACCACTGTCCAACCCAACATAGAACGCCACTGCTCTATCAGAAGACGCACCTGTCGCAGATGCCCCTTGTGTTGCGACAACAGCTAAAGCTATTGCCGATAAAATTTTTCCTGTATTCATTATAAATCCACAGATATACTTAAATCTTCGCTACATCTGCATTTTTAAACACTTTACCCCCCCCGCAACTATATTTTAACTATTCTTTGAAGTATTTTGCACAAGTTGCAACTTTGCAACAAATGGAAGAGGGCGTTTTGTGCATAAGCGATAAATGAGACGGTACGTAAGTTATGGAAAGATACGGTGGGGGCAGTAACTCTTCTTATATTTAAGACTCTTTGTCGACATACTTCTCTTCAGCAAATTCCATCTCTCTTAAAATGGAAGGCAATTCCCAGCCCTGCAACAAATGCCGCAGCTTGAGAGTGGATGCGGGTGGATTGTAAAATGCAGGTGTGTTTTGAATTACGGAGATGTGAATGGTTGACACTACGGTTGCTTCTGGTTTGATAAAACAGGTCGTCTCAAAGATAGAGATGCTTGAGGAGCAGAAGAGTGCGCTATTGAGCGATATTCGTGAGACGTTCGCCGAGGCAAAAGCGCAAGGATTGGATGTGGCTACACTGCGTCAGCTAATAAAGCTGCGTAAGAAGAAAAAAGAAGAGGTCGCTGAGCAGGAGGAACTCCTCGAAATATACCGTCGAGCATTGGAACAGTAAAGTCGAACGGCGCAGCACTTCCGCTTCCTACACTGCACTGGGAACCGGCGATTAGATCAAGCTTTAACGAGAAAACGACGTTGTCTACGGCTCTACGGGGGGCTCTGTATCACGCAAATGTGCCGTTTATCAAGACGTCTTTGTTGTGAGACCTGCCCACAAAAGTTGTGGCTGTGCATTCAAAAGTGAAGTTGAATATCCTATAAGTCGCTCGGACTGTACTTCACCAAAGTAGGAAGCGGTCGATTGTAGGAAGATGAAGCACTATAGCAATGTTTATTACTTGCTCCGTCCTGTTCTCAGCGGATGTGCTGTCGTTTTCACGCCTTATTTGCCTGCCCCAAATCTTAGTCATCCATTGCGCCGTTCTTTGCCTGTATGCTATTCTCTCGGTGTTGCTTGAGTGCGGGCGTAGTTCAATGGTAGAACACAAGCTTCCCAAGCTTGTAGCGTGGGTTCGATTCCCATCGCCCGCTCCAATGAGACTTGTATGATATCTTGTCGGTTTTCCATTCCGAGTGAGGTTTTGTCTGAGTTCGAGTTGTTCTCTGAAGTTGAAGAACTCGACAATGTTTCCGTATTTGAGAACGCTGCTTCGGGTTTTTCCGATCGGTTGGATAAAAACGGTTTCCCAATCGCCAATTTCTTTGACGTTGAGATACTTTTCCCAAACGAACAAGCCGTACGAAATTTTGAGAGTAAGCTGAAATCACGATTTCCTGACCATGTACATAATTTTCAATTTAGCGTATTGAAAGATGAAGACTGGGTAGATTTATACACGCGGTCGTTGACCCCTGTCATTTGCGAGTGCTTCTATTTCTATGACGAAAACGTACAACAAAACACTGCTGACGGTAATTTAATCCCCATAAAGCTGAATTCTGCATTGGCTTTTGGTAGCGGGCATCATCAGACGACACAATGCTGTATTCGCAATATCCTTCATTTGCATAAATTTGGCGTATCCCCCGCGACTATCCTAGATATGGGATGCGGTACGGGCATACTCGGCATATGTGCCGCGAAAATTTGGAAAGCGGCAAAGTTACTTAGTATCGACATAGATCCTGAAGCAGTGCTAATTTCAAAAGAGAATTATCGGATAAATGGGGTTGCGGCTGACGCTATTGTTGGCTGTAGGGTTGACGGTACTTCTAGGTTCGGCTTGATCTTGTGTAATATTTTGAAACAGCTATTGATTGATCTCTGTCCAGAATTTCGTAAATCCCTTACTGCTGGGGGATACATAATCACCTCCGGATTTATTACGAGCCAAGAATGTGAAGTTGTCGAGTGCTATGAAAATGTCGGCTTCTCCGTAGAAAATCGTATACAGGCTGACGAGTGGCTTTCCATCACGTTCAGAAAAAATGATTGACTCTGCCCGCTTCTCTCTGTTTCTTCAATCGTCCCTTGCTTCGCTTGTCTGCATCGCCACATCCTTCATGAATTATTGCGTAGTTCAGGCTATAGGCGCGTACTTTCTCCCGCTCACAGCTGTCTCGCTTTTTCTGCTGTGTCTGCGTGGTGTACGAATTTCGGTCATCGCTGTTGCCTTCATCGGGATCATCGATGACATCTTCTCCGGTAGCTTTATCGGTACATTCCCGTTTCTGTATGCACTCATGCTGTGCCTGCTGCAGACGAGAACTTCTCAACTCTCCGATAAAACGCTAACTCTGTTGTTTGTAATGATCTTCCTCGGTATAAACGCGTTGACCTATCGATCATTTTGCTCGTAGTCTCACTCCGAACGATCCGCTTTCTCCGCGGTTATCCCTAATTTCGAAAAATCCAATAACAAACTCCGGATGATTTTTTAACCAATTTACCGTCGCTCCCTTGACTATCCCCCGCCCTTTGCCGGTTATGACAATGACTTCCCTACGATTTTTCAGTATGTTGTCTGCGCAAAAATTCTCAAGAGCAAAATCGATGTCGCGCGTGTACCCGTGCAAATCTATGGTATTTGTTGGCAAGAAATGCTTCCGCGTCGACCGAGCAACGCTCGATACCTCCGTGTGCCGAAAGGACCTGCGATTACTCACAAAACTGATACGATCATTTAGCGCGGGATTGGGGATACGCTTCGGTGGGTTTGCCCTGCTCGGCGTGGCGATGTTCGATCTATCAAGCTTTTCAAGTGCTCTAGAGTAACTTTTCCATAAACCAAAATCACCCAAAAAGCTCATTGAACGAACGACCACACGTCAGAAAATTGTCCTAAAGAAGACCGGACTAACCCCGTGCCTACAGTCTACCCTTAACCCCGACTGCAAGCAAGGGATGCTCCTCGTGAAATTGCCGGTACAGCGATGGAGAGCGATACTGCGCCAGTTTTTTTTGTTCGAGTTCCTTCTGTGTATGTTGTCTATGAAACTCTACCATCAAGCGGATTTCCAACATTTAATGTGGAATACGCTTTTCTTCCTGCGACTTGGTCTATCGGAGCGGTTTTACAGCATGGGAGCTGCGCGGCAGGACATGCAGTCGATTTTGGCTTTGACCAGTATTTATGGTCAAGTGTGTCAGAAATCGCTATGAGGTTGCGTATTCTTATTAGTTTTTCCATAATTTCAAGTATTGTAAAAAACATGTAGTTCGTAAACATAAAATTTTTCAATGCAATCAATTTTTCAACTGCAACTAATTTAGTATTTATTTCTAAGGTGTGGAATGGGTAAAAAACCTTGCCTTCAGATGAATACTTTAGTATAACGTGAGGTATAATATACAGAAGAAGTTCACGTGATGTATATAGTATAGAATATCATGTGGTATTCCATACGAATATAGACATAGGGCGCTATACGACAATATTGCAAAGAGGCGTACAGAAGTGATAATGGCGGCATGCGCTCCAGCTATGTAGACGTAATAAGCGGAAATGCACGTCCTGATCACGTACATATGCTAGTTTCAGTATCTTCACATCTCCCAGTATCGAAGGTCGTACGATATACAGAAGGGAAAAGTAGCAGGAAACTACAAGAAGAATTCCAGGAATTAAAGAAGGAGTACTGGGGACAACATCTTTGGGCAAGGGGATGTTTTGTCGCAACATCCGGACTGATAAGCGCAAAGGATGTACAAAAATATATAGAGAAGCAATAGGCACATCATAGGCACAATAATTTTAAGGTCTCTGAGTTTTAAGCGTTTACTCTTCTAACCCGCCTTTCAGGCGTGAACTAGAACCACCGGCTTCCAACCGGTATGTTATCTATTATCGAAATATTGGGTAAAAATCAAAAATTATGCGTGTTTGTCATAATTTTTCCAATTCTATAAACTCTGAAACTTTCATCAGGGTATCCCTGTTGCCTCCAGGATATGGAAGTCTACCTCATATTCTCGCCTTTGCGTCGTGTGTCAGCACCTTGGGAAGGATATGGCGCTTAGGG
>JAFUUW010000109.1 GCA_017471265.1 Alphaproteobacteria bacterium | reverse complement strand
TAATGCCTTAAATCTATATTTCGCGCAGAATACTATGCGGTATTCTGCATTATATATTGTATGGGCTTTTTTATATGTCATACCCCGTGTTATACCAAGGTTTTCACTAAAGACTTGGATTTTCTCCCTTTCCACGTTTTGGAAATAAATTATGCCTTAAACAAAAAATGCAATTTGTAATGTCGCCAGAAAAAAATTATAAAATTCAAAGAACCTGCAATCAAAAATTGTATATGTTTAAAAATGCCTTTTTAAGCCTCAACCGGCGACATGGTATTGCCACTAGACACTCGACAGAAGCTTCGTTTTTTCAAGCTGGATGGAATGTTGACGGATAGAGACATTGTTGGTACAATTAAAAATGAGAGATGGAGATCTTGTGTGTTTATTATGTTTGGAAAAATTTTCCGCATTGCGCTTATCGCATGGGCTATTGCCGTGAACGTATCGTATGGAGCCTTGAATGAAAATTTTAGCTATGAAGAGATGATTGAGCATAAAAATTATTTTCAAAAATGCGTTCAGTACGATATACCAGGAGATGAGTTTCTTACTCGTACGGAGTCTTTTATTGCGGGAAACAGAGAACTGAAGGCAGAACTTAACGAGTTGGAAAAGTATACTTTGTTGTTAACCATTGGAAAATGGTAGTTTTGCACGGGAGGTATGTCGTCCCGTGGAGGAGATTCATAGCTTGTCGGAGAGAATGAAAACTGTTGAAAATTTTCATGCTAATACTGGTGAAGCTTTTAAAATTGGCTGGGGTGAAAGAAAAAAGAGCGCAGATACGCTATTGAGCATTCACCAAACGCTTTATAAACGTAACCCAAATGAGTTGAATTCTGCTTGGGTGAATTTTTGAAGTGAATTCAATAAGTAGGTATCTTTTTTTAACGATTGGGGGGATTGTATGAAATTCTTGATGGCTGCCATTTATTTTGGTTTTGTGGTTTCGTCTGTAGTATCGAGTTGTGCTGCAGATATAGTTTCAAAACTTACCAATAATGTTTTTCAATTTGAACAGTCGACTGGATATATGCGCGAGATACGCGAGAAAATTAACACAGCTCTCATTACTATTGCTTCAAAACCAAAAGGAAGAAAAATGCTAGAACTTATAGGTGAGTTGTTTGAAACGTATACTTTAGTTTATCCGGGCAGTAAGGTGCGCATAATAATAGGAGATAGGCTGGAGTTTTTTCCAACTCATCCCGATGATTCTCCTGGGGTAGGATCGCAATTGCTTGAAGAAGTTGAATTGGAGAAATCTCGGATTAAAACGGAGAGCGATTGCACGAACGAGGTTCTAGAAAAATATAAGGAAAAATTGCTAAAATTGCGTGGCGAACTTCTTGATAAATACAAAAGTATGCTTGCTAAAAAGACAATTGAAAAATTTGGAAACTTCTAAAGTTCTGATGGGTAAAGTTCGTGCGGCAATAATTCAAGCCCGTAATGATTTAAAGAATGCCGCGAAATTAAAAACTGCAAGTTTATCCGAAACTCAAGGAAATATCCTTTCACGTATAGAAACTTTGATTGATGAAATAAAAAAAGCAATACAAGCTAGGATACTTTTGTCTCCATTACAAGATCCTGCACCGTTGCAAAAAAACTTGCAGCAGAGCTCTATTTCAAAAGAAACTTCTCTTTCCCAAGCGAGAAATTTATGTATTAGCATTACCCAAAATAGTTTGAATGGGGATGAAAAATCTGAATCTGTTGTCAGAATAATTGAGAATAAAATTCCTTCTAAAAGTAAAGTTTATATAGAAATGATCCAGACACCGTTTTTTATCCTGTTTGCACACGAGTTGATACATATGAAACATTTTCTTGAAGAAAAGTGCTCAAAACAAATCAATTTGAATTTGATTGAAGACATAAAAGATCTCTCAAAACTTGAACAATTGCCAACTGTTGCATATTCTACTGCTGGAAAAGATGCATTTGGAGGTATGCAATTGGCTCAGATGAGGCAGAGGAATTTTCCTCTCCCGGAGTTCGATACTATGTCGGATAAAAAGACTATCGAATTGATCCAAAATCTGGAAGAAAGACGAACAGTTTTAGAGACAAACAAAGGTGATATAACTGAAAACTCGATCAGAAGAGAACATAGTTTTCCACTGCGTTATATCTATCAAGGAGAAAAGATTTGTGAAGATGGAAGTGTTTTTGAAAAAGTAATTCCTGGTGGCGTTGAATATATGAAATCGATTTGTACGCAAGCTGAGTGAACAATTGTATACTCGCCAGAAACAAAACAGTGATAACCTCGTGGTTGTAATTCGGTAAGTTATCTATTTGGGGTCTTGTCGTTTTTCCGCCTTTTATTTGATAAAAGTCTACATGTTTGTATTCTATTTCAATTAACCTTCATTTTATACTTTTTATACATATATTTTATCTACTATCACGATTCTCATTTTTCAACTTGTGTTTTGCTTTTTAATTGATATTTTCAGCCTAACAGTTTTTTATTTAAGTTTGCATAAATTTGATAACTGCGATAGTTTTGTAATATTTTTAACTGTCTTAATTGTAAAAGCACAAAAAATTGCTCGAATATTTTTACTGTCAGTTTTAATCCTGTTTGGTAATGTTTTGCGTATATTTTTACATATTATCCAGATACATTTGCATAAAGCCTGTACTCCTCACTCCCTCATTTTGCCTCCCAATCTCTATTTAAGATACAATTTAACTATCCTATCTACCAATTCCACGGGAAACGTTGTGTTGCGCATATATGGCTAACTGTTGTACAATCACCGCGGGGATTTCGCCGAAACCTTCGAAATTTGATATCCAGTATTGAAATCAGAAACTTCATAATCGTGGATGCATTGGATGTTGCGTTGTCTCGAGGTTTTGTTGCGATAACCGGAGAGACCGGGGCGGGAAAATCGATAATCCTCGATGCAATAAATTTTTGCTTCGGCAAGTTCTCTGGGGCTGGTGCTCGAAAGAATCCGTCCGTGGACTGCACCGTTTCCATCAAATTTGCATTGAGTAATACAAGCCACATTTCGAAGATCGTCGGGCTGAACTTACCACCTGAAATTACTTTAGAAAGAACGCTGGACACCAATGGAAAAGTAACCTGCCGGATAAACGGGCGAAAAATTTCTCCAAAGATCGCCAAGGAAATTATGCCGTACCTCGTACAGATCACTGCGCAGTCCGACAGTATACTTCCGAAGGCAACGCAGCAAGAGGCGCTGGATAATTTCCTTTTAACAATTACTCCTGAAGTCGCACCTGATTTGTCAAATACGTCAAACCTTTTTGACAAGATTTGTAATATTGAAAGAAAGATACGCGCTCTTGAAGAGGAGGCGCGGATAGCAAGGCGAGACAAGGCATATTACACACAGGTGGTTTCTGAACTTGGAGGTTTGCAGATCAGACAGGGTGAGGAAACGGAGCTATTGAGCAGGAGAGCAGAAGTCGCCAAACTTTGCGCAAACAACAACCTGCTTAAGGCGTCAACCGAGGCTTTGAGAACTCTGCCATCTCTAGCCTCTCAGTCTGCACGAAACCTCGACAAGATCAACAGTGAGATTACGAATAACCTCGGGGAACGACTCCGCTCTGTCTCGATAGAATTAACGGATGTGTTGTCTTCACTGGAAGAGTTGGTAGGCAACATTTCCAATGCTGAGCAAGCATTATCCGAGATTGATGACCGATTGTCCGCTATACGTGCGGTTGCTCGAAAATATAACACGGCTGCAAACACCTTATTCGAGTTTGCCGAAGACGCTAGGGAAAAGTTGCGGGTATCAGAGAATTTCGAGCAGAAACTGAACGCACTTACCACTGAAGAAGATACCCTGCTTTTGGAATACGACATCATCGCGGAGAAGTTATACCTTGCCCGGTGCAATGCTGCTGAAAAAATGTCTGCTGATATTTGTGGGCATCTAACCAAGCTGCTTTTGCCAAATGCAGTTGTGAAGGTAGATGTTCAACGCACAGCTGGTCAGAGAACGCGGTTCGGAGCAGATACTGTTGAATTTCTCGCAAACTTCAACAAGAATGCGAAAATGTTGCCCATCGCCAAGATAGCATCAGGAGGTGAGGCTGCGAGATTGAACTTCGCGTTGAAAACCACATTGGGAACGTGCGGTAAATCCGACACGATAATCTTCGACGAAGTAGACGTGGGTATTGGTGGCGCCGCTGCATACGCTATGGGAAGTATGATACGTGAATTATCGGAAGCAGCGGGAACACAGGTGATTGCCATAACGCATTCTCCACAGGTTGCTGCGTGCGCGAACTCGCACATACTCGTGAAAAAGGAGTTTGGAAATGGGGAGGTTGCAGTGAGTGCGCAGTGCCTGGATAAAGAGAAACGCATAACAGAGCTAGCCCGGATGCTTTCCGGTGATGTGATTACCCCCGCAGCGTGTGATGCAGCAAGGCAGTTGCTAGGAGAAAAATAGTTTTCTCAGCAGAATGTATGGCTTGTAGAGTTTATGCAAGGTTACACTTTCTTATGGAGAAGAAGCGTGCCGGCACCTGTTGCGAAGTCGGGCAAATAGGGCTGGTGCTTCATGATTATCACTTTTCAAAAAGAGAGTGGATATCGCAGGTCTTGTCGCAATCGGGTTCTTATCATCGGGTT
>JAFUUW010000108.1 GCA_017471265.1 Alphaproteobacteria bacterium | reverse complement strand
GACTAACGGAGGCGACTTATGAAGAAAACAATATCAAGGCTGACAGAGCAGGTCGTACTTCTACAAGAACGCGATTTATCATCGCCGGGGAAGGCTATTGAAACACTGAGCGTTGAGCGGTATGCGGAAGTTATGCCGGCTCGTGCAGCGGTGCTGCCGACAAAGCCCGATAACTCGGGAAACCATTTCGACGTAATCATCCTCAAACCCCCGGCACAACTCCGGCGTATACCAATTGCAGCAATCCGCTGGCAAAACAAGGATTACCCCTGCATATCCCACTTCACGGAATATAAATCCCGATTTTTGAAAGGGAGAATACAAGGATAAGGCGTTGGGGGATGCGAATATTACATCGAGCAGCTATATCTACCGAACAGATAACCTACCGGCTGGAATCCAGTAATTCTAGTTCACGATTGGAAAGCGGATTAAAGAGTAAATTCTTAAAATAAAATTATTGCACATATGGTGTGCCTCTTGCTCCTCTATATACTTTTGTATCTCCTTTGCACTTACCTATTCGGACGTTGCAACAAAATATCCCCTTGCCCACAGGTGTTGTCCTCAGTACCATTTCCTTAATTCCTGAAACCCACCTTGCAGTTTTCCGCTACCTTTCTCTTTTATGTTCAACTATACTGCCGTATAACACCCTATACCTATATTTTTCACGGAATACTACGTGGTATTTTTATAGTATACACTGTGTAAACTTCTTCTGTATATCATGCCTCACATCATACTGAAGTATTCGCCTGAAGGCGAGGGTTTTTACCCATCCCACGTTTTGGCAATAAAGTCGCAATAATGGGACACGGGCTCAAGTCATCCAAAATAATTTCAAAAGGCGGGATACACTATGCCGATTGGTTTTAGCTATTGGCTAGCATATCGGAAAGTCCGTGAGGACACATATATTTAATAGAAATTGCCCTGTTAAAAAATACGAATTTGTATTAAACTGAACCTCTTGGGAATGTGGCGAAGTTACGGAAAAGATAACGAAAGTGTGAAGCTATAACGCTACCACTTTCCCTAAAATGAACAGCTCAGAAAGACCCGATTTGTCTTTTTGCGTGCTGTCAATCCACGTCTGACAGCCAGCTTTTCGAGTAGCTCCATACAGTTTGACTGCCAAGGTGGATAATCACAGCGCACTAGTCCCTCTACTTGCCTATATCTCCTGCAAAATAGTGCTTTCGGCAAAGTGCTACATACTTCTCGTTCCCGCCTATATCGACCTGATCTCCCGCCCGCAGTACTTTCCGTGAGGTATCGAATTTTGCATTCATCGTCGCCTTCCGACCGCAATGGCAGATCGTTTTAACCTCAACCAGCTCGTCCGCCCACAATAGGAGGTACATACTGCCCTCAAATGGCTCTCCCAAAAAATCCGTCCGCAAACCATATGACAAGACCGGTATGCTCAGCTCGTCGACAATTCGACATAACCCCGATACCTGCGCTTTCGTCAAAAACTGCGCCTCATCGATCAAAACGCACGCGATATTCGAATTCAGCTTTGCCGCGACGTCGGAGTATATGTCAAGGTCGCGATCAAAGGTGTACGACTTGTGCGTAAGCCCGATACGCGAGGCAACCTTGGCATCACCAAACCGGTTGTCGAATTTGAAGGTATAGAGAATGGTTTCCATACCGCGTTCGTTATAATTGAAACTACTCTGCAGCAGCCGCGTCGTCTTCCCAGCATTCATCGCAGAATAGTAAAAATACAGCTTCGCCATAGCCCACCTCAACTCCGGCACCCACACGGGATGATAGCATTTCTAAGAACTGAATATCCCAGATTCCCTTCTTTAAACACAAATACCTAACGTGTTCCGCACAAGAGGAAATCAACTGCACATCGCTAGCGCCACCTGCAATGGGAATATAAAAATGGGGACATTGAGATCTGATTAAAGGACGCGTTCGGTCAACCCAGTAAACGGATGCCAGACAATATAGCTTATCTGAAGACAAGAGCTAATCGGAAAGATGTTTATTTCCAAAACGCGGAAATGGTACAAAACATCGCTTTTAGGTGAACACTTTAATGCAATATGAGGTATGGCATGCAAAAGGGGTTCTCAGAGGGAGTACGATTATAAATGCTGCGTAGTATTTTTGTACAAAAATATAGATATAAGATGTTATACAGCAATAGGATGCCGTATAAGGAAGATAAAGTAAGTATACTCTTCAACTACGTAAACATAATACACGGAAATGTAAATCCTGATCAGATGCATACGCCGATCTCAGTATCTCAGTATCTCCGCATCTCCCAGTATCGAAGGTCGTGAAATATATAAATGGGGAAAGCAGAGGAAAACTGCAAGAAGAATTCCAGAAATTAAGGAAAAGATACTCGAGACAATACCCGGGCAAGCCGGTATTTTGGCGCAACGTCCGGACAGATAAATGAAAAGAAGATACAAAAATGTATATAAGAACATAAGACACATCATAAGTATGACAATTTTACGATTTCCGAGTTCTAAGAATTTATTCTTAATAATTCGCTTTCCAAGCGTATCCCAAGACTATCACCTTCCAGTCGGTAGAGTATCGGTTAAAAGATACGTAGAAATGATACAGAAAGTATGCACTCTGCGAACTCCTTTTGCACATCGTACATCACATAACACTAAGATGTTCGCCTAAAAGAGTTGTTTTTCACTTTTCCACGTTTTGAAAGAGGAAACGCAAAACAAAAACTGAGCTTACAAAGCCCTACCTCCAAGTGATGTCTGTTACAAACAACGCATCAAAGCCCGCAACGAGGAGCGACAACTCACTGCGACAGGTTATACCCCCAATTTCTTGAAATGGAACCTCCTATATCATCTCTTCTTTCTGAAGCAGGCGGGAATATCCAGGTCGTCGTTTGCGGCTTGTTGCACCTGGGTTTCGATTTTCTCCGAAGGCTGCGGCTCAAACTCGTTATTCTGTGCGGTACGACGCCTTGTTCTGGAAAATCTATCAAAAAACGAAACCGACCGCCTTCGCTGTACCTGATCAAGTTCACCGGCGACGTCAGCAGAAGAAATGGCATCTCCAAAATTTTTGTCCTCCTGAGTGTGTGCAGCTTGCCCATCATCCTTTTTTATCGGGATATCGAAAAATGAACCGCCATCGTCTGGCTTCTGGAACCCTGAGATACCGGGCACCTCACGGTTTTTGAACGGACTACTTTTAGGGGCGTCAATTCCAGTTGCAACAATCGATACCCGAACCTTGCCATTCAAACGCTCATCAAATGTCGAACCGAATATGATGTTCGCCTCTGGATCTACCTCATCTCGTACCCTATTTGCAGCCTCATCGACTTCATAGAGCGTCATATCGTACCCGCCAGTTATGTTTATCAGAACCCCCTTGGCTCCTTGAAGCGAGACATCGTCAAGAAGCGGATTAGAAATAGCCGTTTCTGCAGCATCAAGTGCTCGGCGTTCGCCTTCAGCCTCCCCGGTTCCCATCATAGCCTTTCCCATCTCGCTCATTATCGCGCGTATATCGGCGAAATCCAGATTGATAAGCCCCGGCATAATCATAAGATCCGTTACACCACGCACACCGGAATAAAGCACATTGTCAGCCATTTTAAACGCATCAGCAAATGTCGTACCTTCATTGGCAAGGCGGAATAAGTTTTGGTTCGGGATGACAAGCAGAGTATCGACGTATTGCTGCAAATTTTCCAATCCCTCATTTGCCGAATTCATACGGTGAGTACCTTCAAAGAGAAACGGCTTTGTAACAACGCCGACGGTTAGTATACCTGCTTCTCTAGCTATCTTGGCAATTATAGGCGCCGCACCGGTTCCCGTTCCACCACCCATTCCGGCAGTTATGAAAACCATATTTGCACCTTCAATAAACTTCAAGATCTCACTTTGAGACTCTTCAGCAGCAGCCCTACCCACGTCAGGTTTCGAGCCAGCACCCAGCCCTTGAGTTATCGATAACCCAAGCTGTATACGCTGCGTTTCCGCAACCGAAGACTGCTTCAGTGCCTGGGCATCGGTATTCGCCACAACGAAAGTTACCCCCTCAAGATTGGAGTGCACCATATTGTTCACAGCATTTCCGCCAGCTCCACCAACTCCAATAACAACAATCTTTGGGCCTAGAGCTGTGCTCTCAACTGTCTTTTCTGCCCCCTGCTTTGCCATAATAAAATTCCCAATCCCACGTGCCGACATAAACAGTATATATCCAAGCAGATATTTTGCAAAAAGAAAAAGAAGGAAAAATGCAACCCCTACGACGAAGCAATGAGGCAATCAACGAACAGCGCGACATCGTAATAGATAACCTACCGGTCGAGAACAGATAATTTAAATCACGCTTTGGAAGACGAATTAAGAGAATAAGCTATTAAAATCTTTAGCTTACGATGTTTTTATTATTCTGTATATTTGTATTTATCCTAATGTTGCTACGGAACGTCCTTTTGCCAATATATGCGACTTTCAGTATCTTTCTTAATTCGTAAAATTCTTTCTATAACGCCAGGCTACTTCTCCTTTTCATATATTGTACGATCTTCGATACTTAGAGATGCGATGGCACCAAGGCTAGCGCACATATGGGCAGGACTCACACTTCCGTCTATCGTATCAACATATCCAGCGAAACGAACCCCATCTATCATTTCTGCACATTACTACGCATTTGTATTTTATATAAATATCACTGATGTTATACACTGCATATACTATGCAAATCCCTCCTAAAACATCATATTTAAAACGTCCACCTAAAAGGCGAATGCTTTCTCCCATTCCACGTTTTGGAAATAGATAACCTACCGGCTGGAAGTAGGAAGTTTTAAGTTACGCTTGAAAAGCGGATTAAAAGAGTAAGCCCCTAGAACCCAAAAATTCTCAAATTATCCCGTTTATAATGTGCCTCTCGCTCCGCTATATATTTTTGTACCTCCTTTGCGCTTACCCGTTCGGACGTTACGACAAAATATCCTATTGCACACCGACGCCATTCCCAGTACCTTTTTTTGGTTCGGGAATTTCTCCCCGTAACATTCTGCTCCTGTATATTGTACGACCTCAGATACTGAGAGATGCGGATAGGTCGAGAGCAGCACAGGTATGTGATCAGGGCTTACATTTCCGCTCATTTGTTCTACATAGTTGGCAAAGCATACCCCCTTATTACTCTTGCATATCTTGCGGCAACATTGCTATATTATGCATAATACTACGTGGTATTCTATATCGCATACACCGTGCGAACTTTTCTGTAACATCATACGTCGCATCATATTTTAAAGTGTCCATCTAAAAAACGAGTGTTCCCTTCCATCCCACATTTTGGAAATAAGATTGCAACAGTGAATAACATAAAAAAACATCGGAACAATTGTAACTCTTTTTTGCGAAAGTCCAAATGTTTGATAGGACTCTCTATTCTTCAGCTTTGTTTTTTCTTGCAATGAGGAAGGCTATGGTGAGGCAGGTGGAGACAAGGGCTATAAACAGAGTGGCGAGAGCATTGATGCAGGGGCTTATGCTTATCCTTACGTTGGAGAAAATCATAATTGGCAACGTCGTTGAGCCGGGGCCAGAAAGAAAACTGGCTATGACCAGGTCATCCAACGACAACGTAAATGCCAAAAGCCATCCGGAAAGTATGGATTTCGCTATTACTGGAATTTTGATTTGCAAAAACACCGTAAGCGGGCGTGCCCCAAGATCCAGAGCAGCTTCTTCGAGCGAATTATCGAATGAAAGAAGTCGCGCCCGTACAGTCATATGAACGTACGCCATAGTTGCAACGATATGTCCCGTAGCGACAGTCATTATGCCGCGCTCCTTAGGAAACCCAAGGATATTCTCCATCGACATAAACAGCATAAGCAGCGAGAAGCCGATAATAATTTCCGGCATAACAATCGGTACGATTATTGTCGTATTCAAAAAGTTCTTCCCCTTAAAGGAGCCTGAAGTGGTAGCGGCGGCAGCGAGTACTCCCAAGACAACAGCTCCCGTTGCGGATATGCAAGCGACTTCGAGGCTAGTAAGCGCAGCTCGCAGCAGTTCCTCATCCTTGAAAACGGCGAGAAACCATTTGAGAGAAAATCCAGTCCAAACTGACGGTATATCTGATTCATTGAAGGAAGTTACTATCAAGAAGAAAATCGGAATGAACAGGAAAGCGTACCCGAAAATCAGCATCGAGAGTATCGTCTTGGACAACCGTGTGCTGGCTCTGCGCATTCCTATTGCACTCCCATTCTGATTTGAGACCAAGCGCGTGTCGCCATTTTCTCGAATTGCAGCTCCTCCGCGCTACGGCTTGGAGAGCCTATAATCAGCTTGGACACATCCGACGGGCAAATCTGATCATCGCCCACTATATCCTGATCGAAGAAGCCTCGAGCCGATGGGATATTCGTGAGTATGCCAGAGCGGTTCGTTATCTTTGCCGCAACATCGCGCCGTAGGAGATAATTCACGAATTTGTGCGCATTTTTCTTATGTGGAGCCTTAGCCGGAATTCCGACGCAGTCAATCCAAAGGACGCCGACGCCTTCCGGTATCACGTACCTTACATCACGCCCGATTTTTCTTGCGGCATTTTTTGCTCGCCACGAGTTATCGGAGGAACCGATGGCAGCTACTACCTCGCCGCATATGAGGTCGTTTATCATCGTGCTCGAGGAAAATTTCTTTATGTACTTTCGAATTTTCTTGAAATGCTCACCATACGCCCGGATGTCATCAGGTGATTTCATACGATCACCCGCCAGCTTCAGATACACGTGCGTTTGTGGAAATATATCGATATATTCCTCGGGAAAGCTCACCCCAAATTTTGCAAGCCGACAGAGTTTGTCCGGATTTAGGATCGTGTCGTACGAAATCTTTTCCTTATTCTGGAAGACACGAGACACCACTCCGGCATCGTATGCAATCCCAACAGTGCCCCAAAAGAGCGGTACGAGATAGTCTGTATTCCCTCCGGCTTTCCTGAAATGCTCCGTAACATCACCTTCGATATTTTTCCAATTTGAGATATCGTCGCGATTCAGCTTCGAATACGTCCCCATAGCACATTGCCTTGCTGCGTATGGAATAAACGATGGAACAACCACATCGTATCCACTATTTGTCGCCAGGAGCTTTGCCTCCAACATATCGTTGTTATCGTAAACATCGTATATAACCTTTATGCCTGTTTCTTTTTCGAAATCGGCAAAAATTTCGCTGGGTATAATTCCATACCATCCGTAGACGTTCACTGTCTCACCGGCGTATTTCTTCAAGCTCAGGACAAACATCGAAAGAATGAGGAAGCCCAGCATTATGGTCATTCCGCACTTCATCTCGCATTCCTCCGTTTTAGGTGCACTTTGTGTTCTTCATAAAGGCGTTGTAGTCCGAATTCATAAACAATGGCTATTGCGGCAATTATCAACAGGCAGGTCAAGGTATACTTCACAGGATCTGTATCTGTCAGCCAGGATAAAGCTGAGTTCGAAAAATTTACCTTAACATTGACGTTTTTCACAAACGAATGATGTAACAGTTTGAATATCTGTCGAGACGCCATCAAAAAAACAACTATGGCTCCAGCGGCGTATATATAGCATCGGTGAACCGAATAGGTCAGCCTTACGCCTATCCAAGAGCCAAGAACTGCTCCACTGAATAGAAGCAGGACTATCAGCATATCACAGCAGTAGTTATTCATCGAGTATATCAGCGCAATCGCGGCAGTTATGATGCACCCGACGAGCGCCGTTGTCCCATTTACAACTGGACTGATGCGTCCGATGAGATAGGTAATTATCGGCGCCATAAAAAGGTTGTTGCCCCCACCCAAGGACGAAACCAACACGCCAGCCAAAAAGCCAACGAATATCGGGATTATCACGCTCATCTCAGTCCTAGAACGTACGAATATCCTATGAAACGGGATATATACCATCCATCGGCGCATCGAGACGCTTTTTTTGTATTTTGGAGAACCGCCAGCTTTTAATTCCTTGAAGCTCTGGATCAGCATAACAAATCCGAAGATTACCAAAACGAAGGCGTACAGGTATGCGAATTTTTTAACAACAAGTTTTGCATCGTGAAAGTAGTGCAAAATAAACCATTCCGATATAGTTCCAAGCAGCCCCCCCAGAAGCATATATGCGGCTAGGTGGTAGTCCACGTCCAGCTTACGTTTGTATGTCAAAAAACTGGTGAGGTTCGTCCCCACCGCATGGCAAAGTTGGGTCGATATGGCGATTAGAGGAGGGATACCGAATTCCATAAGAATAGGTGTTATGACGACCCCACACCCAAGACCGAGAAAACCCGATACAAACCCGCCAGACAGTCCAGTGAGGAACATCAGCACCGGATCTAGAGCAATACCTGTAACGGGAGAAACAAGTGTCAATTCTTGGATAACCGCATCAAGTAAAACTTACAAGCAATCGGAATTTTATCATAGAATGCCGCTGTTTTGCGCAAAACATATGGCACTGCGGAACAACGTATGCCGCAGTGCCAGTATTGATTATCCTATATGCAAAAACTATCTATTTATCCTTCTCATCCATATCTGCAAGAAGTTTTTTTATAAAACCTCTTAACTCTTTATATTTATGCAGAGTTTTTAAAATTTCTTGGAGCAGTTCTTCCATAGAAGGTTCATTCGAAAGAAGTTTTTTTGCAAGATCTTTTGATTTCTTGTCTTCAAAAAAATTTTTTAAAACTACTCTCACTTTTTCTTCTACAAGCTGACTTTTGAAGATTTCATCGGCGGATTTCGCCATATGGTATCCCCACATCTCAGCATAAGCATCTGCATCTGACTTCCAGATGTTACTAAGCATTAAACATCCGATTTTATACTTCATTAGCACCTCCGAAAATTTATATTCAGGGATAATATCATTCACTCCAATATATTGTATCAACAATATATTCGAAGTCCCAAATTTCTCTTTGACGTCATTTAAGTCTTCATCTTCACAACCTATGAAAACAATTTTGTGCTGTGGCAAAAAATTCATTTGGAAAAGCATCTTAAGAGCACTACCTTTTCCACAATCACCAGAACAAATTAGTCCACGATTGAAAGAACAAACATCAGGTTCCATACCAAACAAAAAACATGCGTCGGAAGGCCAATTTTCAGAAAGACTATAGCCCAAGGCAGAAAGATCCTCCAGAATGAGCTTTGAAAGTGTCGAATTATCACAACGTCCATCATACTTGTCATCTATAACGATGGGCACTGCCTTTTTATCATCTCGAATCGAAGAGAACAGTTTTGTCATGTCAGGGGCAACGAGAGATTGCTTTTTTGATTGCCACATGAAGCGCAGCAACTTGCCGTAAAGTTCTGGCGAAATTTCGTAAATATCGCTAAGAAAGCTCTCGATTTTTGAAAGGCCATTTTTATCTGCAAAACAAGAGTCTTTTTCCGCAGAAAGCACATTTCTGTCAAAGATAGCAACCGTGTTTTGATTGGCGTAATTCAAAATAGCACCTCGCACAACATCAAAAGATGATGTTTTAAGAATTTCTCCCTCTGCGTAATGTGGAACTTGCTTAATCTGAGATGGCGCAGTTGCAGCATAGTTCAATGTAGTATTTTTCACGACCCCAAAAGACGCTGTTTTGAGAACATCTCTCTTAACGTTCGAAGGAACGGTCTTCGGGAGAGACGGCGCAGTTGCAGCATAG
>JAFUUW010000107.1 GCA_017471265.1 Alphaproteobacteria bacterium | reverse complement strand
TAATCGATAATTATAATCCTGTAATTTATGATCCCCTTAATGAGACAGAATTCCTAAAGGAAATGAAAAACGAGATTAGAGCCTGCTATGTTTCTTTGCATAGCCAAAAGCCAGATATTTTATTTGGCTCAAGGTGTGAGGCAATAGGATATTTGATCAATATTATTGATAAAGAATTCGGTTTCTATTCAAAATACTTCTCTACAAAATAATCTAAAAAACTGCTTCTGCCGGTACGTACTGACGCGTGCCGGCAGAAGTTCTCCTATTTCACTTTCTCGATAATCTCCTGTATGCACTCTGGATTGGAGATGGTCGTCAGATCCTCGAAGTCCTCGATATCGTTTGCGGCTATCTTGCGAAGTATACGCCGCATAATCTTCCCGGAACGTGTCTTCGGCAGATCGTTCACTATCGATATAACGTCAGGTTTGGTTATTGGACTGATTATTGTTCGCACTCTGTCGGCGATCAACTGCTTTGCATTCGCCCGTTGGTCATCGGGGATATCTTTTTTGAGGACAACGAATGCATATATCCCCTCGCCCTTGATGGGGTGCGGATACCCCACAACAGACACCTCCGCAACAACCTCCGAACCAGCAATAACTTCCTCAATCTCGATTGGACTTATCCTGTGCCCGGAGACATTCAGAACATCGTCGATACGCCCGGTTATCCAGAAATTACCATCAAAGTCGAAGTACGCCTCATCACCAGTGCAATATATATCCTCTTTGGACTGAGAGTAATACACCTTCTCAAGAGCTCCCTCATCCCCGAAAATTTTCGTGAGCATTCCAGGCAGTGGATACTTTATAAACATTGCTCCCGTTTTTTCTGGGGTAGTTATATCGTTGTCGTCTTCATCTTTCAAAACGAGCTTACATCCGAAAAACTGTCGACCAATATGCCCATACGTCTTCATATCGTCAAGACAGCTCAGAGGGGCAGTTGGGACGCCCCCAAGCTCGGTTTGTCCCCACATATTGACAATAGGACAGCGTCCCTTGCCAACTTCGTTGAAATACCAATACCAAGCGTCTTTGTTCAGTATCTCCCCAAAAACGCCGAGATATTTCAAGGAATTACGTGAGGTATTGGCTAGCGTTTCCTCTGCATTCTTCATCATCGCACGAAGGGCAGTAGGCGCCGTGTTGAACGAAGTAACCTTGTGCTTGTCGATGATTTCCCAGAAGATGGACTTCCTCGGGTACGTCGGAATACCTTCGAAGAATACTGTAGTTACACCGTTGCACAGAGCGGCGTAGAGCGCGTATGCGTGTCCGCCCATCCAACCGATATCTCCGGAGCCCCAGAATATTTCATCGTCAAATTGATTGAAGAAATAACATCCGGTTATGCTGGAAAAGAGGAGGAAGCCGCCCGTGCCCATAGTAACCCCCTTAGGTTTTCCGACTGAGCCGGAGGTGTATAGTACGAATAGATCGGAGTTTGCGTCAGTGTCAGCTATCTCGCATTCAGACGATACAGCAGCAGCTTCCTTGTAATAATCGAAGTCCAGCTGATCACCCCAACTTATATCTATGCCCTGCCGTCTGACAACAAGTGCCCTCACATCACGCTTACACAGCTTCCGCGCTTTGTCGACATTTTCCTTGAGTTGGATCATCTTCCCACCGCGGGCATTGCCATCGCACGTGATTATGAAATTCGAGCCGCAGTCATTCATACGAAGCGCAACCGCGCTTGGCGAAAAACCAGCAAACACCGCGGTATACGGTATACCAAGGCGAGCGCACGCTAAGCAGGAATATACGCCTTCCGGAACCATTGGCATATATACGGTAACGCAATCTTTCCTCGTCAAGCCGAGCTTTTTTAAGACATTGGCAAAGCGGCAAACCTCCTCTCGCAGCTTTTTGAAAGAAACATACTCACACCGCTCGATATTTTCGCTCTGCCAAATGAGCGCAGTTTTATTTGGGTACTTTTCAGCATGTCTATCGACGCAGTTATAACATGCATTGATCTTTCCATCAGGAAACCATTTTGTCGTGCCATGTGCTCCCGGCTGCATCACTATCTCTGGGGTCTTTGTCCAGGAAAGCCGATCCATCTGAGCTCGCCAGTATTCCTCTGGATGAGCAATAGAAAAATCATAGATTTTTTTGTAGATCTCCTTATTCCTCCAAGCGTCCTTGTGCTGCAAAAACCCTTTATCCATAAATCACCTCAGGAAAATATCACTCTCAAAACGTGAAGAAAACACTAAACAAAGTAGAGGACAACCCAGTTGCCAGGAATCCAGCTACGAATGCCCGCCCGACCAATTCTGTTATACTCTTCTGCCCAGGGGCTATGGCAGATAGTCCAGCAACGGTTATACCTATACAAGAGAAATTGCCGAAATTGTTTATCGCATATATTGTTTTCACAACGCTCTCCGGGGATATTCCAGCTTTTGCCAAGTCGAAGAAAGCAACAGTCTCATTCACCGCCATCTTTGTTCCAATAATTTGAGAGACCGCAGTTAAATCTTGTGCATCAATTCCCATAAGCCACGCAAATGGATACATAAAAACACCGAAGATACGTTGCAGTGTTATTGGGGTTCCAGCATAATCAGGCAGCAACGCCAAAATGTAATTAACCAATGCAATAAGAGCTATTGTCCCAATAAGAGAGCCAACGATGCACCACCATACGAAAGCACCATCCGAAAGCCCTTTTGTTACGGCGTTCATAAAGCTGCTATACGGCGAATTATTTTCAACTGCCCCACCGGAAGAAGTCGAAGCGCTTTCGGAAGGCATAGCTATGGACGATACTATCAAAACGGATATAACGCCGATGACTGTCGATATGATTATATGTCTCATCGCATCCGGGCAAATGTCGTTGAGAACACTCGCGTATATCGGCATAACAGCAGCTGAAGTTGTCGCAAAGGCTAAGGCGAGAATTATGAACATCTCAGAACGTGGAAGCATTGGCAACTTGTGTCTTATCAAAAGTGGTGCCTCGAGCTGTCCCACAAATATCTTCGCGGCAGCAACCATACCAACATTCGAACTTATGCGAAAAATTGTCCTAAAGACATAGCCGATAATTTTCGAAAAGAACGGCAAAATTCTGAAATGCGTCAGGAGCGCGGAAAGGGCACTAACCAATATAACGGTCGGCAGAACCTGAAATGCGAAAACAAATACCATTCCACCTTCTTTCATCTCGAAAGGTAAATCACCTCCCCCTACGTATCCGAAGACAAATTTCGTCCCCTCGATAGTCGCATCCTTAAGCTTCATCACTCCACTAGCGATACACTCTATCGCCGAAACACAGACAGGCACATTTGTAAGCGCAAAAAGAACCACAAGCTGAAACAGAATGCCGAGCACGATAGGACGCCAACTTTTCGCTAACCTGGCACGCTTATTCTCACAAAGTAGAAACGCAGCAAGAAGAAAAAGAAAATACCCAGTCAGTGACTTTAACACCATTATGCCCAAAACGACAAGGCTGCGGGGATGATAGCAAAATCAGGGACACATCAGCAAATTTTCTGCATCCCATTACCTGGATTGTATGAGTGGATGATTTGGCGGCTACCTCAAAGAAGAGGTAACGCGAAAGTTCAGCTTGTGTGGATGAGTGCTCCGCCTCCAACTTAGTTGAGAAAACATACTCGTCTCAGTATTTTTATGCTTTTCCCCTAATGCAACACGCCTACACGACACGCTGTATCTATATTTCGCACATAACATTATGCAGTGCTTTATATTGCGCATACTATATTTGTATATTGTATTGTATCAAAACATTTATATAAATACGATTTTTTCGCCAATCTTATATATTGAGAATAGATACCTTCCCAGCTGAAAGTCGGCAGACCTGAGAGGATATTTGAAAATCAAATTAAAAGACAAATTTTTCAGATGCATTGAAATGTACTATGCATTTTATATTTATCTGAATGCAGCTGAAAAATATCTCATTCCTCATAGACGCTACCGACAATATTTCTTTTTGGTGTTTTCCTTGTAATTTCCAGCTGCTTTTCTGTTTTACATACTGTGTGGATTTTGGTACTGCGAGATGTGGAGATTCCGAGACTTGCCTATGTGTGCACTCATGACTCGCGTTCCTACTTATCATGTCTACTTAGTTATCAAAACATACTTTCCTTATTACTCTCATGCGTCTTTTGCAATGCCTTCATATAGTGTGTTATACATATTTGCGAAACACTGCAAGTACACTATATTTTTATTAAACTTTCGTGTCTATCCTTATATTATGCTGAAGCGTTTGCTTAAAGATAAGGAACCCAATCCTCCGCTATATCTCGAGGATACTAAAGGTTCGTCGACAATAAGCAATCCACGGAGAATTTCATTACACGGAGGTGTCCATCAAAAATCGCTTCCGCACCATGAAGAAGAAACACACCGTTGCCCAATGATGCGAACCACTTTGCGAGAAGCTGAGCGAGCTTGGCGGAGAGAGGGGGATTCGAACCCCCGATACGGATTTATGTCCGTATGACGGTTTAGCAAACCGTTGCCTTCAGCCTCTCGGCCACCTCTCCACGCTCTCGATTGTACCTGAAATCCCATTCATCAGCAACACCGTCTGGAATCTCAGGATTTCAGATCGTCTCAAAAAATTTGTAAACCGCTGGAGGAACAACCCTAAGGGTTGACTATGCCGCAGTATCTTGCTTTTTTGTAATTGCCGCAAATGATGCTGTATAAACGAGGTATTGCATGATAAATATTGGAACAAAAAATTAACAAAAACAAAAACGCATGTGAGGCGAAATTACGCCGAAAATAGAGTACGACTTTCTGGATTACGAGAACTGGTGTATCGCAGCGTGGCTTGATGGCTCGCGGAAAGGCAAATCAGTACAGTGCGAGAGCACTTTAGACTCCAAAAAGCGAAAAATGTCGCATCAATACATAAATTCAAAATCTGCCCTACTTTCTGCGGAGCCTTAAGGAACTTTACGAACATATTCAACGTTCAGTGATAAAATTTGTCAAATTGCTAATAAGCGCCCCAGATCATTTCAACAATTCATAATGCAGCATCTTAGGTCTTATTTTGGTGTAGTGAAACTCTCTCAAAAGCCCCTTGAGCCTTCCTACCTGCGGAAATAAATTATGCTCTCTCCACAGTTTTCCGAATTCCAACTTGTTGAAATTTTCGATATTTTTTAAACCATTTAAGCCTGTTTCTATATGCAATTTTTGCTATAAACTCCAAATTTCGGCACCTCTATGCTTTTCATCAAGAAGTTGTTCTCCTATCTTCCAGAAATTACTCCTTTCCTCACAGTCATTTTTCTGAGTACAAAGCGCGTACAACAGACAGTCCTGCAAAAATTCTTTATCTTTTTGATACGCCATCCCTCCGTCTGCAGATTTATATACGGTATCTATTACTCGATAATCTTTTGTCCTATCGAGCAGTGCTCCTGTCTCGCTCATTTCATCCCTTGCAGCGCAAAATAAAGGAATAACTTTTAGCAAATTTTCCCTACTGACCCATTTTTTGCCGTATTTCTCAGTCGTATTTAGACTGCCAGTTAACCTTGGTGAAGAAAAAGAAAAATTTCTAGCTTCGATTACGCAAACCCCGCGCTCAGCTCCATCATTAGCATACAAATCCGATATCGTTTTATGCACTTTCTTTATCACAAAATCATCATCAATATCATTTTTGAAATGCAGCTCTTCATACCACTTATTCTTACTTGTCCAATATATTAACGCTATTGCCGATTCTGATGCATTGAAAAATTTTTTATTACACAAATAACACTCTGCAACTTCTTTGTTTATCAAACCCTTTGATTTCCAAATTTTGATAGAACCATAATGGATATACGCATAAACATCAAAATACTTGAACGCCGAAAAAACGAATTGCTCATCCAAATCTTCGCCACCAACATCCATTTGTGAATGTACCCAAGTTTTTTGATAATTCGACTTTATGCCTCCCTCCTTGTTTGAGTTTGTTTGTGCATATGGTGGATTTTCTAGAAGAATAGTTGCTATTTTTTTACTTTGTTCTTCCTTTTGTACTCTGAGATGGCTCGTTGAAACCACAAAACACCATCTTTTGATAATGAGTCCACCACTTCAACTTCAGCTAATCCGTTGAACCGAATATTTGCAGTTAGAGCTTCAGCCTCATTTATCGTCCCCAAGATCATATGGGGATATATTTCCTCGTCAAATTGACTTTCTAGATTTCCAACACCAGCACATCTGTCTACTACTACGTAGTCATCATATCCATCTTGTCTCGATTGTTTTATATCATTATTAACATATTGAGTGGAAATTCTAACATATTTTGATGGGGTAAAAAATGCACCCTGCATTTTCTGAACATACTTCTCATTCATTCTATCGTTGTTTAATATCAACTTGTTGATATTGTGCTTTGATATATCAAACGGTTTAAACCAGCCTATTGCTCCTTTGCGCAAAAAATCATAGGCATCTATCTTCTCCGTTGTATCAAAAACTTTGTAGATGTTTTGTATGACTTCTACCAAATCAACATTTTCATCTGCCAAATCATACTCATAGGTTTCCTTAGTATCTTCAAAAAATCTTTTAAACTTGTCGCTTTGTTCATACCAATCAAATTTCTCAACTAACTTGCAATGGCAGTCGTAAACCTCCGTTAAAAATGTTTCGAGTTCCACATATATCCGATAATATGGAATCTTGTCGCCTTTTTGCTTCAGCCTCGTAGGTATAGTTTCATACAGTTCCCAATATGCCTTTTTAGCCCCGCCGCCTTCACTATCATTCAATTTGCACTCTATAATTGTATTGCCGATAATACCATCGCTTTGATTTTTATCCATATTTTCAGGAGTTATATTCTTGTAGCCCTTTTGTTTCAAAAACACATAAAACACCCTCTGTCTTGCGACCTCCTGTTTTAACATCGCAGCAACTACAGCTTTCTTACTCAGCCGCATATAATTTTCTTTCATTATGCTATCTAGAATTTCTTTATTCTTCCGCACACTCATACAAAATCTATGGCACTTTTTTATTCTCGGCTACAGTATAGCAGTACTATGCCAACCTTAAATATAATTTTTTGCACCGAAAAATGCTCCCCGTCGTCATCCTTGGAGAGCTGTAAGAGCCTTGCCTCAACTGTCAGAAGATATTTTAGAACTTTTGCAGTGAGGTACTGCTTGCCAAAATTCCCCTTCCCCTCTTGCCCTACCTCCCTCTTGCGAGCACCGCTGTTATATCCTGCTTTATTTTCTCTTGCACAGTTTCAACTGGCTGAGAGCCGTCTAACGTCAGAAAGCGCTCCGGCTCGGCGGCTGCCAGTTTGAGAAATCCGGCGCGTACTTGCTCGTGAAACGCCATATCCATATTTTCAAACCTTGTTTCATTGTTCTTGCGGGAAAACGCGCGTGTAATGCCGATCTGTGGGGCGATATCCAGAAGGTACGTCCGATCCGGCTTGCGTCCGCCTGAAATCTCGCGTAAAGCTGCATTCAAAAAATCTTCAGCCACCCCTTTACACATTCCCTGATAAACGAGAGTACTATCGTGGAAGCGATCGCAAATAACAATCTTATTCGCGTCCAACGCTGGTTTTATCACGGAGCTCCAATGGTCGGCTCTGGCGGCTAGGTACAGCAGCGTTTCTGTCAAGGTCGACATCTTCTCCGGTTCCCCTGTCAAGACAATACGACGTACATCTTCAGCTAATGGTGTTCCACCCGGCTCACGGGTCAACAGGACGCCGTATCCTTCTTCAATCAGGAAATCGTACAGCAGTTTGGACTGTACGCTCTTCCCCGAGCCTTCCCCCCCCTCAAACGTTATGAACATCAGGCGTTGCCCATACGAGATGCAACTATTGCGCTTCTTGCGACAAAGTCGGCGTTATTGTTGTTTGTGCAGTCTGAGTGCCCCTTGACCCAAACCCATTCGATATGTTTGCCTTTTACCTCTTCAGCCAAAGACATCCACAGATCCTGATTTTTCACGGCTTTACCAGAGACAGAGCGCCAATTGTTTTGCTGCCAGGTCTTTATCCAGGAAGTTATGCCATTTCTCACGTACGTGCTGTCGGTATATATGGTGGCGAATATCTCTTCCGGCGTATGGCGGACAGATTCGATAGCTGCCATCAATTCCATACGGTTGTTAGTCGTATTGTTCTCGAAACCCGATATATTCGTTCTTTTGTCCCGGAACACAAAAACGCCAGCCCAACCACCTGGGCCGGGATTTCCAATGCAAGATCCATCAGTGTATATCTCGACCTTATCGCCATCTCTCAAATTTTTCAAAAATTCCGAAAACTCCAAATCCTCAACACCAAAATTGCCCTGCATTTCAAACACCCCAATTTTTAGAAAATCGACACCTCAACCCGTATATTTTTTATGCCCACGGGGATTTTTTTGACTAACGAAAAAGGCAAATTCTGCTGTGGCAAAAGACGCCCGCTATCCAATCCATCCTTCCAAGAAGACACGAGGGTTTTCCCATCGAAAACATCCACTTTTACACCTGCTACCTTTGCTATAGAGCGTTCGTCAGTGTTTATCACGCGCCCACTTACGGTCATTTCATTTCCATTCAGCACATACTGAACATCCGACATAACAAGCTTATTCGAGGCATTTTCCGAAAGTACCCGAGCTTTGTTGAAAATATAATCACGGAAAGCCATCCTATACTGATAGCACAGGGCAATCCCGCACAGTAGCCAAATACCCAAAAGGATTTTCCAAATTCGCTTACGATTCTTCTTCTGGGAAGCAGCCTTTCGTCGCCCTGTCAATGATGACAACTTGTCAATCTTCGCCTGCCTATCCGCCCTAAGCGGGGCATTTATGACACCTTCGACAAACGAATTCTCAAGCCACCATTTCTTGCGGCATCTGTAACATCGCAACCACCAACCGTACCCGAGCTTCTCATTACCTATTGGTGTGCCCAACATTTCCCTGCTTATTTCATAACTGCAATCGCAGTATGGGCACTTCACATTCATTCAGGGAAACCACAGCAACGAAAACATCGACGTACATTTGAAGGATAAATAAATTTGGAAAATTTTCAAGGGGACGCGAGCTGGGACATCAAACCCCACAGCCAGGCGATTTGCAACAGGATACGGCGAGCGCTTGTGTTTTCACCGTTCGTCTAGTTTGAATTCTATCCGTCTATTTTTCGCGAGGGCTTCTTCGGTTTTTCCCTGAGCGATTGGTTGGTTCTCTCCAAATCCGGCGGCAACGAGGTGTTTGGCAGGCACTCCATTTTTGATGAGGCATCTCACGACGGATATCGCTCGGAATGCCGAAAGCTCCCAGTTTGAGGTAAATTTCGCACTACGAATTGGACGCTTGTCGGTATGTCCATCGACGCGCAGTATCCAATTTATATTGCCAGGGATCTTTCGTCCAATCTCCTTCACAACCTCAGCCAGATTGGCAACCTGCGCTTGTCCCTCTTCACTCAATTCATCGGATGCGGAATCAAAAAACAGTTCAGATTGAAATATGAACCTGTCTCCCGAAATTTTTATGCCGCTTTTTCCCTGCACGATACGGCTGAGTTTGTCGAAAAATTCTGATTTGTAGGCGCTCAGTTTTGTCAGCTCACTTAGCTTCAGGTTTTCCTTTTTGATATACTCCAATGCCTGTTTTTGTTCTTCAGACGTTTTATGCTCGACGGCGAGCGCAGCCATAACATCCTTCAACTGAGCATTCAGTTTTTCTATCTTCTGCTCCAAAGATAGCTTCTCCGTATGCTCCTCTTGACGCAAAGAGCTTTCTTTATCAAATAGACTTTGCAAATTTCCAACCGTAGACTGCAGCTCTGCAATGCGTTTCACAAGCTCGGCGTTTTTCCCCTTTTCCAAATCCAACAGATGGCGTACATCGGAGAGCTGTCCCTTCGTATCCAGGAGCGATGAGTTTTTATCGAATATAACGCTAGAAAGATAGACCTGAGACGCTATAAATCCAACCAGTACGAAGATAAACACCAACAAAACCGTCGACAGGGCATCGACGAACCCAGGCCATATATCAAGCTGGGCATTGCTCTCTCTCCGTCTCAAGCGCATATCCCCAAACGAAACCTTGCCGACATTGTAGCATTTTGAAGAAGGTGAAGTTAAAACCAAGAATCGTAATTGACGGATCCCGATGGTATAGCCACGAGTGGATGGGGAGATTGTAAGGAAGCTGTAGTGAATTTTGGTAAAAACAAGTCATTAAATGGATTTGCAAAATACAATTATGCAAAAATGTAAGCAACTAATAGAGAAAAATCTTTTTTATTTCCGGGACGCGGGATGGGAAAAAACCTCGCCTTTAGGCAAACACCTTAGTATAACGCAAGGTACAATATACAGAAGAAGTTTACATAGAGTATAAGACATGGAATGCCACGTAGTATTCTGTGTAAGATATGGACGTAGTGTAAACGGTAATATTGTCGAAAGATGTATAGAAGTGATAAGGACGGTGCGTTTAGCTAACTATGTGAATATAATAAGCGGAAATATAAGTCCTGATCACGTACATATGCTAAGCTCGATGCCTCCATATCTCCTTATATCGAGAACCGTACAATATATAAAAGGAGAAGTAGCAGGAAACTGCAAGGTGAGTTTCAGAAATTGAGAAAACAGTACTGAATCTGTGTGCGAGAGGATACTTTGTTGCAACGCATGAACAGATTAAGTTCAAAGGATGTACAAAAATATACAGCGGAGCGAGAGGCACATCATAAGCACGATAATTTTAAGAACTCTGGGTTCTAAGAGTTTACTCTTTTAATCCGCTTTTTAAACGTGAACTAAAATCACCGGCTTCCAGCCGGTAGGTTATCTATTGATTAACTGAATTTAAAAATTATCGTCATCAATCATCCATAAAGGTAAAATACAACCGTCGCTTTGAATTATCCCTCAGCTCTCGCTTCGGCAATGTACAATTCACTCTGGGTAGGTGGCTGGGGTAAAAACGTGTCGGAGAAATCGGTAGGCTCTTTGCTGAGTGATTGGCTGAGGTATCTCGGTTATTCCTGTGGTCTTTCGCATAACACTATTCAGGCGTATGGCTCAGATATGCGGCAATTATTGCTGTTTCTGTGTGATTACAAGGGGGCAGAAGTTGAGGTATCCAATATTGTTGGCTTGACGAAGAGCGATATTCGAGCTTGGTTTCTGGCTCGACGAAATGCCGGTGAAACTGCGCGAACTCTTGCACGCGGTCTTTCTGCGATCAAAAGTCTTGTGAAGTACCTCATTGACGAAAAGGTTATAGAAGATTGTGAGGTACTCACTATGCGACCTCCGAAGCTTGAAAAATCGCTACCTCGCCCTTTGACTATTGCACAACTCAACGACGTAGTCTCGGCGCTACATAGCTTAAAGCGTACCAGCTGGTTGGTAAAACGTGATAGAGCTTTGCTCGTGTTGATATATTCCGTCGGACTGCGTATAAGCGAAGCGTTGAGCATAGATCGCCGAGATATTGCAAATTCATCCGGGATATTGAATATACTTGGGAAAGGCGGCAAAGCACGTGTAGTTCCGTTGGTAGATTCGGTAAAAGCCATCATAGATGACTACTTGGATGCGTGTGAATTCAAACTTGCCGAAGCGTTGTTTGTGAACAACACCGGCGGACGATTGACCGCGTCAGCCGTACAAAAACTGGTAAAGAAAGCGCGAGAATGGTTGGGACTTTCCGACAAGGTTACTCCACACGCGCTGCGACACAGCTGTGCAACGCACCTTATGGAAAATACGGGGGATCTGCGAGGTATACAGGAATTGCTGGGACATTCTTCAATATCATCAACGCAGATATACGCGGATGTCGCAAAGAAATACATAACGGAAATATACGATAAATGTCATCCCCTTTCCGGATCCAGCAAACAGGAGAACTGATGTGATGGAGCTTGCCTGTTTGAAAGTATGTAGCTTTTGGGCAACAGGCGAAAAATAGGTGTAAGAGCTTGAAAAATGACTAGTTGCGGGGGGGGGGGGGGGGGGGGGTAAAAAAATG